>JAAUUR010000044.1 GCA_012031045.1 Leptolyngbyaceae cyanobacterium SM2_5_2 | reverse complement strand
TGTCAGTGAGGTCAGGTTTCGTCAGAGCCCTGGGTGAAGGTCGTTTGATTGCTGGTCTGTAGACCAGCGTTGAAATCCACCGTTGGGTAGAGGAGTGCCTGCTCAGCCCGCAGCCCCTCGCGGCTCCGCTCTAGCTGCAACAGGGCGATACGGAGCTGTTCACTGTTGCGGTAGGCCAGTTCAACGGCAGTCTCCAGGGAGATAGGCTGTGTGCCCAGAATTTCCACCTCTTCGGGCTGCGTTGGCAGTAGTAGCGGGTTAGGGTTAGGGGTGAGGTAGTCCGGCGGAGTATCAAAGCCCTGGTCAGTAGGGCGATCAGATTGGGGGATAGTAGGATCCGGTGTGCCTTCCGACTGAGGAGCCGCCGGCCCATCGGACTCTAAGGGTAGAGCCTCTTCACCCGGTTCGAGGGACAATGTCGGCGTTGAGGGTGAAAGCGAGTCTCCATTAGCGAGTGGCTGTGCCGCTTCGCCAGGTTCTAGCGACGGCTCAGACCGTGGGCTTGAGAACTCGTCTGAGCTAGTCTGTGCCAGCGGCTCAGAGCCTGCTGTGACCGACTCTGGCCGGTTCGACAGCGGGACAGGGGTATCCTCCACTGACCTTGAGGAGCGCTCAACCCGTAGACGACGATAGGCAGACTCCTCCGATGCAGAAGCCGGTATAGACGGCAAACAAAGGAGCGTTGCTCCCCATCCCAAGATCATCAAGCAGCGACGGTAAGAGTCACGCATAAGCACCACAGGCAATCAGCAAAGGCAAAATCGAGTCACGAGCCAGAAAACTTGAGTTTCTTGTTCCAGTTTCTAAGCATATCGAGATATGGACAGACTTTGACAGCCATCCACAGATCCGCTAAGAGAGATTTCCTCTAACCAAACATTCCATCAAGACAAAGAACAATCTAGCCACAGCATGGCCAGAACAGTTATAGCAAACTAAACCGTTTAGTTCAAACAACCGAGGCTCGCCTGGCCAATGGATGGCAGAAGTCTGACCTCTGCGCCGTCCTCCTAGGGTCTGACTTCTGGCTGATTGGCAACAGGCGTTAGGCTGAGACGAAGCCCTGCTAAGAGGGTGTCCAATAGCCAGCCGCTGGTTGTAGGTTGGCAAAGGAGGCCAGCGGAATTGTGCCGCAGCAGGCTTTTACCAGGGCATCGGTGTCATCGACAGGAACTACGGCACAGTTGAGGTGCTGACTGATCTCGGCCACGCTCATGTCGTCTAGAAACAGGGTTTCAGTTGGATCGCCAGAATCACTGGGCTTTAGCATCACCGTCGGCAACAGGATAGCATCGCCCAGCGGTCGATTTTGGAGTCCCAGGCGCAGGTCGTGGCCAGTTAGTAGGCCCGTAACCGTCATCTTGCGGCCCCAGTAGTCGCTAGCCAGGGCCGCTAACGTTACCGTTAATCCCTCAACCCTATTCAGACGCTCAACAATGGGCTGAAAAGCCCGCTCAACGGCGTTGCCCACCACCCAGGTTAGCGATCGCGGCGGCGTAACCGTCCTTGGCAAATAGTCCCTGGCTGATTGTTCAAACTCGTTAAGAAATTGACGAATAGACCCAACCCCGTTGCCCAGTTGGGGGTAGTCTTCGTAGTGGCTCGCAGCGGGCACGGGCTGTTCCGCTATTAAGAACCATTCATCTGCCAGCCAAACAAAACTGGTGCCAAAGCGCTGCCGAAACTCAGCCTGTAGGGCTTGCACCTGGGCAATAACAGTCTGGGCCTGGGCCTGGGTAACGGGGGTCAGTTCATCTTGCTCTGGGCGAAATCGGGTCAGGCCGACTGGCACCACGGCGGCTGAAGCTACGGCAGGCACATCGCCCTGGTGAAAGTGAGCTAGATCGCGCAGGGTGATTTCCAGATGGTGGCCATCATTAATGCCCGGACAAACGACGACCTGAGCGTGAATCTGTAGACGTTGGGCCTGAAACCAAGCCAGCTGATCGAGAATTTGCTCCGCCCTGGGATTTTTGAGTAGGCGAGATCGCACGGCGGGCTCTGTCGCATGCACCGATACGTAAAGTGGTGACAGCCGCAGTTGGGCAATCCGCTCCCATTCCTGGGGCATGAGGTTTGTCAGGGTGAGGTAGCTACCGTAGAGAAAACTTAAGCGATAGTCATCATCCTTGAGATACAACGTGCCGCGCTTGCCAGGAGGTTGTTGGTCAATAAAGCAAAAGGGGCAGGCGTTGTTGCACTGCATCAGTCCATCGAAAAGGGCCGTTTCAAACTCTAAGCCCAAATCGTCATCGATGTCTTTGTCTAGCTGTATCCGGTAGGCTTTACCGCGGCTGTCCAACACGTCGAGGGTCAGTTCTTCGTCAGCGCAAAGAAACCGATAGTCAATCAAGTCACGGGGCTTCTCGCCATTGATGCTCACTAGGGCATCCCCCGGTTCAAAGCCAATGGCTTCGGCAATGGAACCGGGTAGAACGCGGGTAATACGGGCGGGACGAATTGCCGCAGCAGCCATCTCTGCAAAATGATGAGTGGGAAGTTAGACCTTACCCATCTTAAATGTTTTCCATTTGGCCGGTAGCGATGGCGATTAAGATGGCGGTGCCAAAGGCCAGGCGATACCAGACAAATACCCAGGTACTGTGCTGCTTTAAGAAGCGAATCAGCCAGAAAATGGCCAGATAAGAGGAAGCGACCGCTGCCATTAAGCCACCAATCAGGGGTACCAGGCCAATGCTGCCCAGCCCTGTTTCTAGTAAGCCCTTGAGCTCAACTAAACCAGCGATGGTAATGGCGGGTACACCCATCAAAAACGAGAACCGGGCGGCGGTGGAGCGCTCAACCCCATAAATAGCCCTGCCGTTAGCGTTGAGCCCGATCTGGAGACGCCGGGAATCAGCGCTAGGGCTTGGGCAAACCCCATAAATACCCCATCCTTAAGGTCGAGCGCCTCAAAGGTGCGCTGACGACGGCCCACTACCTCCGCTAACGCCAGAAAGAGCGCCATGACAATCGAAACCATCGCAATGGTTGAACTGTTGCGCAGGGGAGAATTATCAAAGTCAGGGATGAAGGCTTTAATTAGCAAACCGCAGACCACAATGGGAATCGTGCCGAGGAGAATACCTAAGCCTAACCGAAAGTCTGGAGAGTCATATTTGCCGCCCCGGATAGCGCGAACCATCCCCCCCGTTACCTGGGATAGGTCATCCCAGAAGTACCAGAGAATAGCAGCAATGCTGCCCAACTGAATGACCGCCGTAAAGGCTACTCCTGGATCCCCCCAGCCCAGCACTACCGGAATCATCTTGACATGGGCAGTACTACTAATTGGCAGAAACTCGGTTAACCCTTGCACAATACCAATCACAACGGCCTGAAAAAGGCTGACGTTTTCCATGATGCTGATATCTGCCGCTGCTTCGCTGGTCTGAGCCAAGAGGCCAGCCGAATTACTCATTAAAATTTGCATAGATGTAACCATACGCTTTACCTCACATCAACGTGCCCAATCCCTGACCCAATGCCGGGACCATGCAAGGGAACCCTCTTTCTCGGTGACAAGTGCGGTGGAGGTCAACTCGCTGGCTTGATTTCAGACTTGCCCCCCAACACCACCTGAGGCTCCGCAAGCCTGGCCAAGTGTTACCCTGGCCCAGGCTTGACGAATAACTGGCATAACTCCTTAAAATAAGTACATTAAAATAAACGGCCTGATAAATTTTTGGCGCAGTTGCCTGTTTGTCTGGCATCTTACAACGCTGAACCGAGTGCGTCCGGTTCGTTTTGGTGTCTTTGCCTAGACTTAATTGACTGGTTAGCCCGGGATAAATATTGCGACAAGCTTAAGGCTACCGTAGAGTACCTGGAATGACACCTATGCCCCCCAGGGGCATGTTATGTTACTAATAATTAAGTTGTCCCTAAGGTTTCCATTGAGTTTCTCTTCTAGCCCTGTTTCCAGTAAAGGCATTGTCCTGTGGCTTACCCTAGCGCAGGCCTGGCTGAGGCAATCCCGGCTGCAAATTCAGGTCTTCTTAGTGGCCTTAGGGCTGGTTATTCTGCCTGTTTTTGTGCAAGCGCCTCTGGTGCGTTACCTGCCCTGGGTGAGCCTGGCCATTACGCCGCTGTGGTTATGGCTAGGTTTTGTCATGATGAAGCACAGCCGTTGGCAAGTCTGGGGGGATTTAGTCGTAGGCTTCGGCTGGATCTGGCTGACGGGTTCTCTGTACTGGGGATGGTTTCGTTGGGATCCAGTTGTTCATTTACCGATTGAAGCGCTGGGGTTGCCGATTGCTGTGTTTTGCTTGCACCGGGGCTGGGGGCGCGTAGGCAGCTATTTTTTTCTGGGTTCTTTGCTGGGAACAGCCGTTACAGATTTGTACATCAATTGGATGCATCTTTTCCCTACCTGGCAACAGTTGATGGCTGTTGAGCCGCAGGTTGCCCCAGTGGTGTTGCGGGCGGCGGCTACAGCGCTGGAAACGGATGTGGCAGCCTGTCGAGCAATGGTACTGGTGCTGTTTTTACTAGTGGCTACAGCCATTGCCCTGTTGACTTCTCGTCAGCTGGCCTGGTGGGCCTTTGGGGGAGCCGTACTCAGTACTCTGGTAGTCGATGGGTTATTTTTCTTAACCGCCGTTTTGGCTTAGGAAGTGCTCTTTTATTTTCTGCCATAATGGGTATTGTTGGGGTTTTGACCTAAGCATCTGCATTGGCTATTGTTCAGCAGTAATCTTTTTTACAGTGATAATTTCCCCAGGCCGGCCCTCACTTAATCCTAAAGACTGATTCAGGCAACCGTCATTTGCCTTTACTAGGCATACATTGCTGGACTGTAGGACGCAGTGACGATAACAATCTAGTGCTGCCCGATCGCTGGATATCTCGCAACCACGCCATGCTCCAGGGGATGGAGAATGGCGAGTTTTACCTGATTGACCTGGGTAGTCGCAATGGCACCTTTGTGAACGGGAGGCGGGTGAGTGTGCCAGTCATTCTCCGCGATGGCGACCTGATTACCTTTGGGCAAACAGAAATTTCATTTTTCTACCCCCAGGCCAAAGCTCAGCCAGCCCTGGCCACAGCACCGAAATCAGGTGCCGCTGCTGTTCAGGATCACACGGCAACGGCGATGCTCCATGTGCGACGGCTGATTTCGGTCATGGTGGTTGATATTCGCGACTTTACCGTCATGACTCGCCAGATCGACGAAAAAATTCTGTCCGAAGCCATTGGTACCTGGTTTCGGCGCGCTGGTGAAATTCTCACCCAGTACGGTAGTGGCGTGGATAAATACATTGGAGATGCCATCATGGCTGTCTGGGTGCATGGCTCAGAGGGAGCCACCGCAGCGGAAATGCTGCACCTCCTGCAAGCTGTTAGCACGCTGGCTGACATGACCAGCCGCCTCCATGAACAGTTTCCCCTACCTTTTCCGCTCCGCATTGGGGCGGGGCTTAATACGGGCTACGCTATAGTAGGTAACACTGGCTCTGGCGATCGCCCTGACTATACTGCTATTGGCGACACCGTCAACGCGGCCTTTCGGCTGGAGTCCTCCACCAAACCCCTAGGGCTTGATCTAGCGATGGGTGAAACTACTTACGACTATCTCGCTATCCTGGGTGCCAATGAGCAGCACTTTAAACGCCAAACGGTTGTGCTCAAGGGCTACGAAAATCCAATTATGGCCCATGCGGGCACATTTGCTGACCTGAATCAATTTTTAACTCATTGTGTAGCTCGGTAGCCCTGGTGCTGTTGCTAAAGCTGTAGGTGGGTCTTGCTCACCTACAGCTTTGGGGGCTTGGGGCCGCTTGACGACAGGCCAAACGGCCATGGGTACCCAGCCAAAGCTCCAATTAGCTGTTGCGCAGCTTCTCCGACCACACCCGAGTAGGCAGCCCCCACACATAGATAAAGCCTTCGGCGGCTTTGTGGTCAAACTGGTCATCAGCACTGTAGGTAGCCAGCGCCTCGGTGTATAGAGCCAGGTTCGACTGGCGACCAACAACTCGCGCATTACCCTTAAACAACTTCACGCGCACCGTACCGGTAACACGCTCCTGGGTCTGTTGAATGAAGGCATCCAACGCCAGCTTCAGGGGGCTGTACCAGAGACCGTTGTAGACCAGGCGGCTGTAAGTCTCTTCGATACCGCGTTTGTACTGGCTCACATCGGCGGTCAGGGTCAGGCTTTCTAGATCACGGTGGGCGTCGATGAGCACCAACAGGGCAGGGGCTTCGTAAATTTCCCGAGACTTGATGCCCACCAGACGGTTTTCAATCATGTCAATCCGCCCGACTCCGTGGCGACCAACCAACTCATTCAGTTGACTGATCAGGGCTACCGGCTCCAGAACTGCGCCGTTAAGGCTAGTTGGGAGACCTTGCGTAAAGCCAATGTCTACGTACTCTGGCTGGTCAGGCGTATTTTCGATGGCCTGGGTCATCAGAAAGACTTCTTCCAGCGGCTCGTTCATGGGGTTTTCAAGGGGGCCAGCCTCAATGCTGCGACCCAGCAGGTTGCGGTCAATGCTGTAGGGACTGGATTTTTTCACCGGAAATGTCAGCCCTGTTCTTTCCCCATAGGCAATGGTTTCTTCACGGCTCATACCCCACTCGCGAGCTGGGGCCAGCACCTTAAGGGAGGGGTTAAGGGCCGCAATGGCTACATCAAACCGCACCTGGTCATTGCCTTTGCCGGTACAACCGTGGGCTACCGCATCGGCGCCGTAGTGATTAGCCGCTTCTACCAGTGCTTTAGCAATCAGCGGACGGGCCAGCGCTGTAGAAAGGGGATAGCGATTTTCGTACAGGGCATTGGCTTGAATCGCGGGAAACGCATAGTCCTGAATAAATTCAGCCGTCAAGTCGGCCACTAGCGATTCGGTGACGCCAGCCTTCAGCGCCTTCTGGCGGATCGGTTCTAGTTCATCCCCTTGCCCTAAATCTGCCGCCAGGGTAATGACCTCCTTCACGCCCCACTCGTTCATCAGGTAGGGAATACACACGGTGGTATCAACCCCACCGGAATAAGCTAAAACGACTTTCTCTGCGCGACCCATGGTCAAGTTCCCTGCTAGTGCATTACAGGGGTAATATTATCCATTGTTTCTCGCCCTGGCTGACACAGGTTTAGCAAGATCCGATGACATCTGCAGGCGTACCCCTATGACCTTCTTACCTGATTTATCCACCGACACTATCTGGGCCATTCTTAACGATGAGCTGGATGACAACACTGTAAACCGGTTGGTATGGCATCATCTCGGCTACCGCTACGACGACACCCAAGGCCGGTGGGATAGCTCGGCTGTTGACCTAGCCTGGGCTGAAAAATATCCCGAACCGCCCAACTTTATTGAAAGCCGACCGGCCACGGTACAGCTCACTCGTTCTATTCCCCCCCAAAACAAGCAACTATTGAAGGAAGAGCTGGGGTTTAAAGGCTACACGGTTGATCAGCTCATACCTCGCCTCACCCGCCGCGCGACAATGGCTAACTGGCTGCTCAGTCAACGTCAAGGAGATCAATAAGGGTATCCACAAAAAAGAGGATGCGGGTTAGTGCATCCTTGTTCTCATCCCACGGCGCTCTCTCCGTGGAGGTTAGTTTCTGACTCTGGCTCTGCAAAACTGGGGAGAAGCCCAGGGAACATGGGGGTGACTAGCCCAGGATTGTGGTGGAGTCGGTTCCTAGGTGCTTAACTCAGCCGAGGCAGAATTGGCAGGCCCTAGAACGCGGGTTCTTCAGTTTTAGGGCTGGAATCTAAAAAGATATCGGTAGCCTGAAGCTTGAGACCAGCTTTGGGTTGAGCGTCTTTTTTGCTGATATAAGGCAGGGTGTCGATTGAGCCGCTGGCAATAATCAGCGCCCCCTTTTTGATGTGGGTAAGCTTGCGCCAGGCAGCTGAGCCTTCCCAAACACTGATGTCTACGGTAAAACTATCGTTCTCTTCGCGTCTGGGGATGCGATCAACATAGATCGTCAAGTTGGCAACTTGAGATTGTCCCCCATTTTTGTACTCAACGCTGCGAATTTGCGGATCAGCGGCGACATTTCCGGCCAGCGTACATAAGTTGAGCCCACGACTAGACATAAGTAAAGTCTCCTAGTGTTTGATGATGAATAGGCCACATTGCCTTGGGCCGTGGCCGGAGCTACTTACCCGCCATGGCGGACGAAATAGACGTTAGGGCAACATTCCCAGACAAAATCTTAGGTTTTGGTCGGTTCAGCCCTGTCTAGGTGAAACCCCCGCATACCTGCGGGGGTTTCAGTCGTCGCAGTCGGGTAGATGCGTGGTTTTAATATTCACTGTCCTGTGTTGGACTGCGCTAGGGAGAATCACCGAACTTGGGTGATAACCGGGCAAGGCTTAGCGATATGCTGAGGCTGGAGTAATCGTAAGTTTATGACCACCCGTTCGGTTGAACCCTCTACCCGTAAGCTCTGGCTGGCCGCCATTAAACCCCCAATGTATAGCGTGGCCATTATGCCGATTCTGACCGGCAGCGTTGCGGCCTATGCCGAGACTGGTCAGTTTTGGGGCGCCATCTTTTGGACGTTTTTAATGGCGGCCATTTTAATTCTGGCCTGGGAAAATCTCAGCAACGATGTGTTTGACTCAGAAACCGGCATTGACGTCAATAAAGCTCACTCCGTGGTCAACCTGACCCGCAATAGAGCCTTGGTGTTTGCGCTGGCGAATGGCTGTTTGGCCATAGGGATTTTAGGCATCATTGCGATCGCCTTGCAACAGCAGGATCCTACGGTGTTGATCCTGATTGTTCTCTGTTGCTTGCTGGGCTACCTCTACCAGGGGCCGCCCTTTCGCCTGGGTTATCAAGGCTTAGGCGAGATGCTCTGTTTTTTTTGTTTTGGGCCGCTAGGAGTGGGAGCGGCTTACTACAGCCAGGCCCAGGTCTGGTCGTGGAGTAGCCAGTTGGTTGGGGTGATTATTGGCTTAACTACAACCCTGGTTCTGTTTTGCTCCCATTTTCACCAGGTTGAGGATGACATTGCCGCTGGCAAGCGGTCGCCCATTGTGCGCCTCGGTACTCGTCGTGGAGCGCAACTGGTGCCGTGGGTGTGTAGTGTAGTGTTCGTGATCGCGCTCGTCAGCATTCTCACGGGCCTTTTCCCTGGCTGGACAGCGCTCATATTAGCCAGTGCTCTACCTGCCTGGCGATTGAGCCAGCATGTTAACCGCTACCATGACCAGCCCCAAAAGGTCAGCAACGCCAAGTTTTACGCCGTTGGCTTCCATTTTTGGAGCGGGGTGTTGCTGAGTCTGGGATTTTGGCTCAGTACCTGGGGGTGATGGCGATTAAGCTATGCATCAAACCCTATCGTCGCCGGTTTCGGCAGCCCTTACTGACTGCCCACGGCTACTGGCAGTGGCGGCAGGGGCTATTGGTCAGGCTTGAGGATCGGGCAGGACGGGTGGGTCTAGGGGAAATTGCCCCCATTCCCTGGTTTGGGAGCGAAACCCTGGCCGAGGCCGAAGCGTTCTGTCGGGGCGTATCTACTCCCATCACTGACCGCCCACTCATCCCCGATACCCTGACTGCCACTCAGTTTGGCCTTGGTACGGCCTTTGAGCAGTTGCAAACTCACACTCCGATGACCAGCGTTCAGAATCCTCAACCTTCTGGCCTATGTGGGTTATTGCCGACTGGAGAACCAGCACTCACCGCCTGGCCAATTCTCTGGCGGCAGGGCACTCGCACCTTTAAGTGGAAGATTGGCGTTGCCCCCGTAATTGAGGAAATCGCCCTGCTGGAAACACTGATACAAGCCTTGCCTGCCCAAGGTCGGCTGCGGCTGGATGCCAACGGTGGTCTGAACCTGGAGGAAGCCGAGAGTTGGCTATCGGTGTGCGATCGTCTCAATGCAAGTGCCGCCATGGCCACAGTTGAATACCTGGAACAACCGCTGCCGCCATCGCAGACTGAGCTGATGCGGCAGCTAGGCCAGCGCTTTAGGACTACCATTGCCCTGGATGAGTCTGTGGCCACCGTTGCCAAGCTGGAAACTCAGTATAGACAAGGCTGGCGGGGGATAGCCGTAGTTAAGCCAACCATTACTGGCGACCCCAACCGCCTGAGACAGTTCTGGCAGCACTATTCCCCCCAGTTGGCGTTCTCTTCTGCCTTTGAAACAGGAGTTGGTCGGCAGGCCGCCTTGGCTCTGGCCGCTGAGTATACTCAACAGGTAGCCCCGTTACCGCCGCTAGCGTTGGGTTTTGGCACCCTGGGCTGGTTCGATGATGATTGGGACACCCTCACGCCAGCACAGCTATGGGACAACCTTTAGAAGCCCAAGACTATCCTGCTCTGGATAGCCTGCTGCGTCGGCGGTGGGGCGATCTCTGGTTGATAGGCCCCCATGCTCAAGCCTTCTGGCCGTGCTTAGAGCAGATAGCTAGCTTGCTCCAAACCCACCCGGCAACTAACAGATGGCAGCCAAAACCAGCCGTGTTGGTGGCTGAATCTGACCCAATTCGCTACCTGGCTATGGTTTTAGCCGCCCATTGGCAAGGGCACACCGTGGTACTGGCCAACCCACAATGGGGCCAACAAGAGTGGCGGCAGGTACAATCGCTTGTCCAGCCTGAACGGGCTCAGCCCCTGATTGATGGCCCAGAGCTCTATCTATGCCAGGGGATTCAGACCTCCCTCAGCCCTGAACTTCTAATTGCTACAGGTGGCACCACTGGACAGATTAAATTTGCGCGGCACACCTGGGCAACGCTAATGGCCTCTGTGAGAGGGTTTCGGGCTCATTTTGGCGTAGCCGTAGTCAATGCCTACTGTGTATTACCCCTGCACCACGTCAGCGGGTTGATGCAGGGATTACGGGTGCTAGCATCGGGCGGCAGGCTGGCCATACAACCCTATAGCGACCTGAAGCAGGGCCAGATTTTAGAGTTACCGGCAGACCGATTTTTATCCCTGGTGCCAACCCAGCTCCAGGGGTTGCTGAGCCAGGGGAATGGCTATCTCTCCTGGCTCAGCAACTTTCGAGCGGTACTCCTGGGTGGTGCGGCCCCCTGGCCTGCCCTGCTAGAGGAGGCTCGCCGTTTTCAGATTCCCCTAGCGCTGACCTACGGCATGACCGAAACCGCCAGCCAGATTGCCACTCTGCTCCCAGACGAGTTTCTAGCCGGCCACACCAGCAGCGGCAGAGTGTTACCCCACGCCAAGATCCAAGTGCTGACTGATCACGGCCATCAGCAAATTGCGCCCCATTCAGACGGCAGGGTCGGAGCGCTTTTAATTGAAGCCGAGTCCCTCTTTAAGGGATATTGGATGTCTGGGTCGCCAGCCGCCTATGCCCCTGAAAAGGGGCAATTTCTTAGCGACGACCTAGGTTACCTGGATGACAACGGCTATTTATACCTCCTAGGCCGCCAGAGCACCAAGATCATTACCGGCGGCGAGAATGTTTTTCCAGAGGATGTGGAAGCTGCTCTGCTAGCCACGGGTTACGTGCAGCAGGTCTGTGTAGTTGGCAAGCCCGATTCTAAATGGGGGCAAGCTGTTTGTGCCCTGGTAGTTTTTTCTGCCAATGTGGGTACGTTAGAGATGTTAGTCTCGCGTTTTAGGGTGCAGCTTGCGCCTCACAAGCAACCGAAACACTGGATTTTGCTCAGTGCTCTACCCATGAATGCCCAGGGCAAAATTGACCGTAGGCAAGCGCTGAAGTGGGCTGAGGCCATTCTAGATCCACCCAAGAGGGGCGCTTAAGCGCATTGCCTCCTCTGTCAGCGAGGGGATTGCTGTCGTAAGGGTAAGCTTTTTAGAGACGAAATGCTTAAAAATAAGTTCCTAATCTCAAGATTTTTGCCTGAATTAGATTAAACATCTATCTAGGGAGCAATTTCTTAGAGGTTTATCTCTAAACCTACCCTTTTCTCAACGTACTGAACTAGATCCTGAACTTTCCAGAACTTTCATGTATTGGCGAATTTGGGAATATGAACGATTATCAAAACATCCTGTAGACTCGCGTGTGCTCCAAAGCTAAGACCGGGTAGGGCCTCAGGACATTGTGGGGGTTCGCTCCTCCTCAGTGATAGTGCCTTACCCGGCTTTTTACTTTTACAATTCAGGTCGCTCGAATCAGAGGTTTGCCCACCTCATTAGAATGGGGGCAGCGTCTGAAGGGGAATTCTATGACTCAGGCTAAGGTAAAGCTGGCTTCCTTTGAGGAGTATCTAGCCTATAGTGACGAGACGCCAATGGAAGGGCGTTATGAATTTGAAAGCTGCTGGTTGAACAGATTTTTGTCTCTTGACGCTAACTAGCCAACACCCATGCGGTAAATCTGGAGCCACTCTTCGACCACATAGGGAGCTACTACCAGCCGACTTTGGGAGCCGGCCACAGGTACAACCAACGTTAACGGAATCGGGCGCTGGAGCTGGTCTAAAATGGCTGTGACGTTGTACTGCACAACGTTGTCTGGAAGGGCCTTGGTTTGCCCATCTACCTGGTAAGGGGCGCTCCACTGGGCGGTGGTGCCGGTTTCGATCAGCAAGTCCTTGTGGGGATTGACAGTCACCTGTCCTGGGAATCCTACTAGCCTCAGATAGATGCCCTGCAATTCGTCGCCGCTGTAGCGCTTAAACAGGGTGGCCTGCCAGGCCAGGTCGTTTTGGTCGCGCAAGCTCTGGGTGGAGCGATGGGTGGTTTGCCCGGGCTGCTCGTGATAGGTGTGAATGGAAGCCAGGGCAGGGGATGCCATGATTAGCAGCATCCCGATTGCCAGTATGAGAGCTAGCACCAGCCGCTTGAGCCAGCACCAAAAGTTTTCTGCGATTCCCCGCGTCATTAACCAGGCGGAGTGACGGCTCAAAACTGAGGGGCAGGGCATAGGACAGTAAGCTTCTAGTACTCTTACACCCTAAACCCTAGACCCTGCAATTTAACGCCAATGTATCGTTTGCTAACGCTACCGCATCTGCTGCAAGGTCTGGCGATACCCGGCGGCGTTGCCCTGCTGCAGGTAGAGATTGGCGGCCTGCTCAAAGTCGCGGCGGGCTCCCACATCATCCCCCAGGCTGGCACGCACCATGCCTCGGTTAAAGAACAGGTCTGGATTAGCCTGGTTGGTATTACTCAGGATGGCCTGGGATAAGTCGTCGTAGGCGTTTTGGGCCTGGCCTACCTCCAGATAGGCCGCCCCTCTTGCCGAATACGCTTCGGGATAGCTGGGCCGAGCAACCAGGGCTTGGCTGTAATCATCAATAGCGCCAAAGGCATCCCCTGTGGCCATGCGAGCCTTACCACGGGCCAGATAGGCTTCAGCATAGCTAGGGTCAATGGTCAGGGCTTCAGTGTAGTCAGCGATCGCCGCCGCCGCATCGCCGGCCTGCATCAGCACATCGCCCCTTTGCTTATAGGCCGTGGCCGAGTCTGGGTTAAGCTGTAGCACCTTGGTAAAGTCTTGCTCAGCCCCTAATAGATCACCCTGTTCAGCCCGAATAGTGCCTCGGCTGAGATATGCCTCGGCCAGGGTCGGAGATAGCTCAATGGCCCTGTCAAGATCCTCCAAGGCCCGACTGGGCCGACCCTGACGAAAATAGACGTAACTACGATTCAGGTAGGCTCTGGCTAAGTCTGGGTCGCGGCTGATGGCTTCGTTGAGGTCGCTTAGGGCGGCATCGTAGAGGCCGAGGTGATAGTGGGCTACCCCACGCCCCATGTAGGCGGTGGATAACTGGCCGTTTAGCTCGATCGCCCGGGTAAAATCGTTAACCGCTTCAGGATAGTTTTCTACTTCTTCCCAGGCAAACCCTCGCAAGAGGTAGGCCGTGGCGTTGTTGGGGTCGAGCTCAATTGCAATGGAAAATCCTCTAGCGCCAGGTCGTGTTTGCCCTGCTCAGCATCGATCAGCCCTCGATACAGGTAGGCATTGGCCGCATCTGGATCATTGGCCAGGGCGGTGTTGAAGTCTGCCTGGGCTTGCTCCGTATTGCCCTGTTGGTAGAAAATAGTGCCGCGAGTAAAGTAGGCGTTGGCATTGCAGGGTCAAGCTCAATGGCGCGATTGAGATCAGCCAGGGCCAGGTCGTAGTCTTCTTGCTGAGCGAAGATCATGCCTCGATAGAGGTAGGCGCTGGCCAGGTCAGGGTTTTGCTCAATAGCCAGGTTGAAGGCTTCCAGGGCACCAATATAGTCCTCCTGGTTGTAGCGCTCGACCCCCAGGGTAAAGGCTTCGCTAGCTGAGGGGCCAGTGGCTTCAGGCTCAGCCTCGGCAGGAGTTTCTGACTCTACCGGAGCAGCCTCAACCGGCACAGACGGTTCTGAAGGGGTCTGGGCTTGAGCGGCCCAGGGTGTACCTGCCATCGCCAGGCATAGCCCCAACAGAGGTAGTAAGTAATGTTGTGATTTCATCGGGTTTCCTCTCCACCAATATGCCTGACTAATCACTTAGCTATGGCGCTAATGATAGGTCAGCTTTTCAGGGTTGCGAGCCAGGGATCTAGAGTTTTTTCTAGGATTGAGACGTAGGACGTTATGAGCCCTGCCCAAGGCCAAGGAGGCAACCTATGATTAAGCCGCTTTTCATTGTGCTCCTAGGGCTTTTGCTCTGGTTCGGGTTAGGTTCCTACGGAGCAGCCCAAAGTGAGGCCCGGCTAGAGTCTCGCCTGAATCGGCTAGAGTCTGAGCTAGGTCGTCTGAGGTCTCAAATGAGTCGGGTGGAGCATCAACTGGCAATTCCTAATCGCCCCGCGGCTCCACCTCAGCCTTTGCCCTCGCCAGCATTACTAGAGCCTTCCCTGGAAGAACAGTTCAATAACTTAGCTACCCTGGCCATTGAGCTAAAACAACGGGTACAGCAGCTTGAGGGCCGAGTGGAGCAGTTAGAGTCAGCACCTTGAATCGGCAAGTTCGAGTTACGAGAGGACGGCTGCATGGCAAGATAACAGCCATAGTTGACGGTACCCGCTGTGATTTGGATTGACTGGGCCATTGTGGCGGCCTATCTAGTATTTTCCCTGGCCCTGGGCCTGTATCTTTCACAGCAAGGCTCTGGCAGTTTGGTGGATTTTTTTGTATCGGGGCGATCGCTACCCTGGTGGCTAGCAGGCACCAGCATGGCCGCCACCACCTTCTCGATTGATACGCCTCTCTACATTGCTGGCATTGTCGGCAACCGAGGCATTGCCGGTAACTGGGAGTGGTGGAGCTTTGGCATTGCTCATGTGGTGATGATTTACGTCTTTGCGCGGCTGTGGCGGAGATCGGAGGTGATTACCGATGCCGAGCTAACGGAACTGCGCTACGGCGGCGCTACGGCGGCCTGGCTGCGGGGCATTAAAGCCTTTTTATTTGCGGTGCCGATCAACTGCATTGGCATTGGCTATGCCATGCTGGCGATGGTCAAAGTCATCGATGCGCTGCAAATTTGGCAGTCCTTTGGGGTAGAAGCTGGGGACAACCTGAAGCTGCTCAGCGTCATTGGGGTGAGCCTGCTGGTGCTGGTCTATGCTGGGTTTTCGGGCCTGTGGGGAGTGGTTGCTACAGACTTTTTTCAGTTCTTTCTAGCGCTGTTGGGGGCGATCATTGTGGCGGTGGCCGCCGTGGTTAACCTGGGCGGCATGGAAAACTTGATTCAGCAAGTTCAGGCTACGGCGGGCACCGACTTGCTAGCCTTTGTGCCCCTAGACCGCCCCGCAGATGGTGGCTGGTACCGCTGGAGCGAAACCGCTGGCATCAGCATCAGCACCTTCTTCGCCTACGTGTTTTTACAGTGGTGGGCCTTTCGGCGCAGTGACGGCGGCGGCGAATTTATTCAACGCCTAGTTGCGTCTAAGGATGAGGCCGAAGCCGAGAAAGCTGCCTGGTTTTTCAACATTTTGCACTACGTCCTTCGCACCTGGCCCTGGGTGATTGTGGCCCTAGCGGCGGTGGTGATTTATCCGAATTTGGAGGATCGAGAGCTAGGCTACCCCATGCTGATGCTGGATTTTTTGCCGCCGGTGCTGCTGGGGCTGGTGGTGGCTTCGCTGCTAGCCGCCTTCATGAGCACGGTTTCAACGCTAATTAACTGGGGCGCATCCTACCTGACTAACGACCTCTATGGTCGGTTTATGCGGCCCAATGCCTCCCAAGCCGAGCTAGTGCTGGCCGGGCGGATTGCCTCCATAGTGGTAACCGGGCTAGGGGCGGTGGCGGCCTTTTACTCCCAGGATGTGGCCACGGTGTTTCGGCTGGTGATTGCGATTGGCACCGGGCCAGGGCTGGTGCTGATCCTGCGCTGGTTCTGGTGGCGCATTAACGCCGCAGCTGAACTGGCCTCCATGGTGGCCGGGTTTTTGGTCGGGTTAGTCACCAGTGTGGTGCCGCTGCTGACGATTTCAGACTTTGGCCTGCGCCTGCTGACCACCACCGCCATCACCACGGTGATTTGGGTGACCGCGATGCTGCTCACCCGACCAGAAAGCGACGCTACCCTGGATGCCTTTTACACCTAAAGTGCGCCCGGTGGCCTGGCTGGGGACGGGCAGCGGCAGGCGCACCGGACGTCGTGGCCAGCCCAGTCGCTCCGCCTTGACCTGCTTAAAGCCCTGGCGGCCCTGCTGCTGCTATTAGGTTCAATGCTGGGGGTCGGCGGATTTTTGCTGTATAAGCCTCTAACCGGCTGGTTTTGGCTGATTGTGGCTGTATTAGGCTGGTTTTGGCTACGCCAGCTGGGTGGGCCAGTCAATCCCCCACCGCATCCCCGTCCGGACGACGTAACCAGGAGCTAGGCCGCCAGATAGTGGCGTCTCGAATGCACTCTGAAATCGCTTCTTAGGCTTGTTCTCTAAGCCACTGCCGGAACTGCCTCAGCAAACTATTCTCACCAATTGGCCTGGCCGCTTCTGCCTGGGGAAACCGCAGGGCTAAAAAGCGGGCCAGGTCAGCCGCCTTAAGAGATGGCAAGGCCGAACTCGCCTCTTGCTGGCTATACTCACCGTCATGGAGGCCATAGATAATCAGAGTGCTGCCGTCATAGCGCCAAAGCTCTGGAACGCCCAGAGCCGCATAAATGGCCAGTCGGTTAAGCGAACTACTGGTGATATCAATTTCAACCGCTAGATCCGGCGGCGGATATTGAGTCAGGTCAATGCGTTCAACGTCTCGCACCAGGGCCTCGTTTTGTATGTAGTAGCACTGATCGGGTTCTAGGCCCTTGGCAAGGTCTTCGCGATCGCAGGTGCGCGAACCCAAACTGCGCACTTCCAGACCAAATTCTTCCGTGGCCGATTCAATCAACCGACCCAGCAATTTTTTGTAGGTTTCGTGGGGGTCAAGGGGCATACGAATTTCAAGGCTGCCGCTGTCGTAGGTGAGCCGCATAGCCGGTTCTGCTTCAAAATCTCTCACCAGCGCTTGATAGGTCGGCCAGCTAATGTTGCGCAGAATAACCCGGTCTGGACTTTGAATGAGAGTAGCTGTCATGGTGGCGCTGGGTGAAGCATCTTCCCTCATCATAGGAGACTTAGATAATGCTCCAGAAGAGGAGGTTGCCATGTAAACTGAGAGTAGCGGTTACATCCCTTCACAATTCTTCATAGTCCGACTCTGTCCCCATGTCATTCTTTCGGTCTTACATTGCGCCCCTGCTGATTGTGCTGATTTTTGCGGTAGCTATGTTGGCGGTTAGCGCCCGCATCTTTTTACCCAGCGACATGGTGGCCCCAGCGCCGATTGAAGAGCCTGTCTCTATCCTTAGGCCGATGCCTTTGACGTCGGGCGATATGGTAGTTCCCGAACTATCAGAGCTGATCCACGGGCCGGCGTGATTACCAGGTTGAAGGTTAGCGCCGCCCTGACTAAGCTAGGTTCAA
>JAAUUR010000514.1 GCA_012031045.1 Leptolyngbyaceae cyanobacterium SM2_5_2 | reverse complement strand
GCTATTGGCACGCGCCTGGTGCATCATGCGCCGGTGGCGATCGCTCTGGAGGTAATCGCGATTCGCCTGGGCGGTCGATGGTTCGGCGCGCGCGCGCGGTGAGTGTTTGACTCTCAGCCTTACCCAGCCTTGGGGGGCTGGGACGGCTACAGGAGAGATCACAACCTTCATTAGGAGCTTTAGCCTGTAATTCCTCTCCCTGACTAGGTTCTGGCGATTTGTCTGAATCGGTGGGGATGGGGTCAGAATCGGCTGTGTTGCTCTCTGGCTGGGCAATTACACACCTTTGTCCATAGTGCTCTGGATGCCAGTAGGGGAGGCTGTCAGGTTTGAACAGCGTAGCCATGCTGGGGCCTGCACCGTAGAGGGCGATCGCTTCGGCTCGGATGGCTTTGGCTCGGTCGGTCGCACCGGTGGGGAGTTGATCGCGCTCGCTCAGGCTGGCTACGGCTCCCTCAATACGTTCGCGGGCCTCGCTCTGGCGGTTGTGGTTGGCGCTGTTGGGCTGGCGTCCCTCGCGCCAGTAGTCGCCGCCAGTGCGGGGAGTCGTGCCAGGGATGTAGCGCTTGGCGATCGCTGTCCTGGCCCAGTGCTGGGCGCGGGTGGCTAAGTCTTTGATGTGTCCGCAAAACCGCTTGAATCCTGGCAGGTTTTTGACAGTTTCTATGATGTACTGAGTTAATTTATCTAGGCTATCTATTGCCTCGAAAACACGCCCATACTCGGCTACAGCCCCGATGATTTGGTTGGTCTGTCCGTTCTTGTTAAATCCTTGCTTGATGCGTTCTGTTAAGTCTTTTTGCCATTGGGCAAGCTTACCAACTGGGCTGGTTTTGTAGCGGCGCTTGGTCACCCGCTGGCGGGCGGTCTTCATTTTCCGCTTCAACAGTGCCATGTCCTGCCGATCTGACTGCTGCTCTGCGACGGCTAGGAACGTCTCTAAGCCACCGAGAATTGGCTGGCCGTCGTTCTCTACCAGGCAGGCAAATGAGCCGGGTTGTAGGGGCAGGCGATGACCGTTGTAGGCGGTTGGGTTTTGACGGTCGTAGCGTTTGATGTTGGGGAAGCTCTCGAGCTGTCCGGGGGCGATCTCCAGGTCAGCGTCTGCTAGTGCCTCCGCGACGGCACAGGCTAGGCCGAAGGTGCTGACGGGTTCGGGGAGGAAGTAGTAGAGGTGAAGGCCTTCGGAGTCGCTGGAGCGGGTTAGCAGCGTCCGCACGATGCCAATGCTCTCCAGGGCGGCTTTAATGCGGGTGATCGCGGTTGGATCTTGGTAGGGGTGATAGGCGCTGGCGGTGTCGAGGTCGAGCAGTCCGTAGCGGGTCTGGGAGTCAAAGCGTATCCCGATGGTCTGGTTGGGGTTGCAGTATTTCAGCCACAGGTTACGGGGGGACAGTGGGTAGCGGGTCTCTGTCCGCCAGCCTTCGCCTGTCCGGTAGATGTGTTCGTAGCCAAATTTGAACCAGTGACAGAAGCGCTGGGCTAGCTCTGGCGCGGGGGTCAGGACTTCGGGGCCATCCTTGATGGTAGAATCAACGTTGTCTGCCGTCGCTGTCTCGATCATCATAAAGATTGCAATAGAGATTGCAATAGAGATTGCAGCCGACACCGTGTCAGGACATAAATCCGCCGGGCGCTGCATTCTTGAAGGACAAAGAACCGACCCCAAGTCGCCAAACTTAGCGGGGTCGGTTCTATTTTATGCGTACAGGTGCAGTTCAGTCACGTTATACAATCGTATAACGTCATGTAATGGACTTAAGGGAAGTGGCAGACAGTTCTAGTAGTACCATCTGCGCGCGGGTTAGCGCCGCTGATAAACAACTGTTCCATGAGTGGTGTAAATCACGGGGCAGCAGTATGAGCGAGCAGATCGAGCAGTTTATCCAGGCGTGCATCACGTTAGATGTAGACCCGCTCACAGAAGCTACTGAGCAGCGTTTCAAACGCCTTGAAGAGAAACTCAGTCAGGTAACACAAAACAGTCAGCAAATTGCCGCTTTGTGGAGGGAGATTGACCTACTGCACGACGATATGGTGAATCACCTACACGCGCCAGGGGCCGACCCCAACGACGATGCGTTACCAAGCTTCCAGGATGAGACTATCAACCTACGGCCATTCTGGCGGTCTTTGGTAGATCCTTAACATCTACCACAGCATCTATGACATACCGCCCTACCAGGAATCGCTACATCCCAGGTAGAGCGGTATTTTTGGTGGTCAGGAATCATCTGACTGTATTAGGGTCAGTCCAGTGGCCATCCTGGCGGCCTTATTTGTCACCCTTCAATTCCTCCCAGTCGGTCGGGGGGACTTCGTCAAAGGGCAAATCGAGCGGATCAGGGCGGTCGCTGGAATCTTCCCAAGGGTCGGTAATCCCCTTGGTGTTTTTGTCATTGCCTTGGATCATGGAATTCAGCTCCTTAGAGAGTTTGTAGTGGCGCGGTCTGGTTGGATGCCCGCCGCGCTACCACTCCACAGTGTATCTTAGGTGGAGTACCAGTGTAGATGGGGTGGGTTACCCCGGTAGACTGTGGGATATGCCTACCGATAACCCCAAAATCTGCACTTACGTCACGCCAGACCTGAAGGAACGCCTGGAGAAACTCGCCCAGGATGAGCAGCGGACACTCTCCAACCTGCTTGCTTATCTCCTTACCGAGGCATTGGAACGGCGCGGTCGGTGACGACAGCTATCGCCCTCCCGTCCGCTAGCACTGCCTGAACTTTTCACGCAGCTCGGGCGCCAGCTTGGAGCGTGCCAGCCACTGAGACACCTCTGCTCGCAGCTCAGGGTCACCAGTCCGCCACAGGTACAACTGCTCAGCGACATAGCGCCGCTCGGCCATCTGGTCGGCGGAGAGACCGGCAGCGGGCCGCAGCTCTCCCCCAAACCGCACGGCTTTTTGGGCGAAGCTATTGGCACGCGCCTGGTGCATCATGCGCCGGTGGCGATCGCTCTGGAGGTAATCGCGATTCGCCTGGCGGTCGATGGGTTCGCGCGCGCGCGCGGTGAGTGTTTGACTCTCAGCCTTACCCAGCCTTGGGGGGCTGGGACGGCTACAGGAGAGATCACAACCTTCATTAGGAGCTTTAGCCTGTAATTCCTCTCCCTGACTAGGTT
>JAAUUR010000513.1 GCA_012031045.1 Leptolyngbyaceae cyanobacterium SM2_5_2 | reverse complement strand
TTTGAGCATACCCCCCCTGTCCCGGGCAGCGGAGCCGCTCGGGTCGGTGGGGTGGGTAGTCGTCTCACGTCGTTTGCACCTCGCTGATGGAAGTCCGGCCGGGCTACGAACCGGCGGCCGGCTGGGTGAGGGTGAAGATGCGCTGCAGGTTGTACGCTCCGGCGGTCAGGTAGGCCTGGTACTGCACGAGATGCATCCCGAAGAAGCGCGCATGGCGCATGCCCATGCGGACGAGGTGGCTGATCAGACGCTCCACGGCAGAGCGCTGCCGAAGTACCTCGGCCGCCTGCGGCGAGGCGTTGAACGCCTTGATGCGCTGCAGCTCCTCCTCATGGGCGCTGAGCTTCAGGCGTCGCGACTGGCCCTTCCGCGGCTCGCTGCCACACTGCGCCGCCAGGGGGCAATGCTGGCACGAGCTCTTCGGGAACTTGAAGTTCGGAACGCGCTCGTCGCTGCCCTGGCCGGCCTTGACGAGGCTGTACTCTCCCGTCGTGTGGCCTTGCGGGCAGTTGCCGCAGTTGATGGCGGGCCAGCAGGCGGGCATCTTCCGGTGCATCCGCAGTGGTTTCGATGGCCAGGTAGTCCAGCAGGTCAGTGGGGGTAGCGCCCGGGCCGGAGTTGCGGAGAAACAGGCGCGTGAGAATATTCAGGTGATGGCGCTGGAGCCCTCGCCGTAGGCTAGAAAGGCTGACGGGCGCTGGGCCTGGGTTGAGAATTTCAGCCCAGACAGACTGGCCCAAGCTATCAAACAGTTCAGCCAGGGTCAGGATATCGGCCCCGCTAGCGTTGAGTTCAGCATCCCGCAGGCGCACCAAGCGATTGCCGTAAAGCACATCGCTAAGTACTAGCGCCTGGACAAACAGAATGCGATCGTAAATCGGGTAATCCAGAGGATAAAGGGTGAGGGGCTGGCCCCAGTGCAGCCACCGGTCTGGGGCTAACAGGCTGATTAATTCTGGTGGCAGGTGCAGAGCCTCTTCCGCCAGCACAGATTGATTGAGAATGGCCAAGGCTCGCCGCTGTTCTGCGGCAGACACGGGCTCAAAGGCTGGCCGCCCCCGCGAACTCCAGGGGTCAGTGCGGTTAAAGCGCTGACCGCCAATGTAGTTGGAAACAATCGTAGCCTGCTGCTGATAATGGTTAAATACCAGGTCTACTCGCCGCCTCAGCAGCCCATAGGTTTCTCCAGGGTTGAGGGAGAACCAGTCGAGCTTGTCCCAGATGGCTTTGGCGATCGCCATCTGCCCATCGGCGTAGCCCAGCGGGTCGCTGCTGAGATCCCAGGGGCTAGCTTTAGGATCCAAAAAGTCGTAGATATCCTCATCGGAAGCAAAGGCCAGCTCTGGCCCCCCAGCCCGACTAGCAATGCGCTGAAGTTCCCGCTGGGCCGTGGTGAGATTGGGGGTAGGCTTGTAGCCATACTCAATCGCCCATAAATCGTAGGGACCTAGCCGAGTTGGGAAATAGTCGCCCTGGATCTCTCCTGGCGGAGCCAGATTGGGCGGGAAATAATCCATAACCGAACTCAGAAGCCCCTGGGATTGAGTAATTCCCACATTGTTGAGCGCCTCTGGCGGCAACAGCGTACTGCCCAGAAAGTTGTGGCGTAACCCCAGCACATGGCCAACCTCATGGGCCGTCAGCGCTCGTAGATATTGCTGAACGTAGGCATCCTGGGCGGCCTGGGTGGTCAGGGGCGAACCCAGGGTAGCCAGAGAAATCGCCCCAAAGGACATGGTCTGAAACGCCCTCATACCAGCGCAGGCATCCACAATGGGAGCGGATGGTAGCCGCTGAGCCTGGGATCCTAGCGGCCCGCCCCAACCCTGGTCTGGCACTGTGCTAGACGACAACGCCAACCGCCCCATCAGGCGATTCCCCAGGGTCGGCCCACACAGGGGCAGCAGCGGCGACTGGGTTAGCCCCTCCAGGGTAGAGTTAAAGGTCTGATATTGCTGGGTTAGGTAGCCCACCACACTGGCGTCGAGAATGACATCGGCATCCAGAATTTCTCCAGTTAGGGGATTGACCCGCGATGGCCCCAGCCCAATGGCCCAGGGTTCAAAGGAATCTGACCAGCGAATCACGTTATGGCGGACATCGGCGGGATCCCAGTCGGCATTGTCAGGCATTTGCTGCACTTCCAAAGCCTGGACAAACCCGGCCCGCTCAAAGGCAGCATTCCACCACTCTACGCCTTCGCGAATGGCCTGCCGATAGGCTTCAGGAATAGTGTTTTCTAACCAAAACACGATCGGCTGCTGGGGCGGCGACAGGGCGGCTTTATCGTCCTGTTTTTCTAAGTGCCAGCGATGGATGTAGCGCACAAAGGGGTCAGCCGAGCGACCCTGCACCGGCGTTCGATAGGCGGTGATAAAGTATCCTACCCGCTGGTCAGCAGGGCGCGGCTGAAAAGCGGGATGAGAGGGCAAACTCGACAGGCTATAGCGAATCCGCAGGCTAAACCCTCGACTGTCGGGCAGACTGCCTAGGAACAACTCCCCTGCGCCGCCGCTAAACCCCAGCACCGCTTCTAGCTCCACATTGCTTGGGAAAACGTCAATTTTGCCCAGGTAAGAGGTCTCCGGGTTAGGGGTATAGCTACTTAACACCCAGGGAAAGGAACCAGACAGGTTAGCGAGGTCGCGCGTCACCAGGACGTCATTCAGGTCAATCAGCATTTCGCCGCTGTCAGGGTGAATGCTGAGAATGGGCAGACCAGCTAAAACCGAATCACTAAAAGAACTCTGTAGCAGTTGGCGACCCTGCGGTAGGCTCTGGGGATTGCGAAAATAGGTGTTGGGCACCACTACCTGGAGCCGATTACCCGCCAGGGGCCGAAACTGAATCAGTAAATCGCTCACTGGCCAGCCGCGAAAGAGCCCCATTTCGCCAAGGCCCGACTCCAAGGTGGCAATCAACAGCAGATTTTGATTGAGCTGGTCGGGCCGCAGCCCCAGGAGAGCCTTGCCGCCCTGGGCATCTTCGTAGACCGTAAATAGACCCGGATGAGCCGTTAAGTTTTGGGTAATCTCGGCAAATGGTTTAAGACCCACTGGGCCAGATGAAGCCCCCCGGTGTGCCCGACTCAGCGGGTGGCTCAACCATCACCTGGGCCACCGCCGCCCC
>JAAUUR010000512.1 GCA_012031045.1 Leptolyngbyaceae cyanobacterium SM2_5_2 | reverse complement strand
CACCCTCAACACTGCCGCGAACCATCTCTAGCCCTGCCAATTCTCAGCCCAGCAAAACCGGGCCAGGGTGGCAATTGGTCAAAATGTTGACTGCTCACCAGTCCTGGGTAATGACCGTAGCCTGGAACCCCAAGCGCCCCACCCTGGTAAGTGGTGGGCTGGACGACACGATTCGGGTTTGGAACTGGCAAACTGGCCAGGTGCTGTATACCCTGGCTGGCCATGATCGCGGCGTCAATAACGTAGCCATCGGAACGGGGGGGCAGGTTCTGGCGAGTTGCGGAGACGACGCGGCGGTACGGGTGTGGAACTTAAGCGATGGCACCTTGCTGCACACCCTCAAAGGGCACCTGCGAGATGTGACAGCCGTGGCCATTGGTAGCCAGGGCTTTCTCCTGGCCAGCGGTAGTAAAGATGGCACCATTAAGCTTTGGAGTCTCGACAAAGGCAACTTAATTAAAACCCTCAGCGGCTCAGCGGGCATGATCAAAACCGTAGCCCTAGCGGCTAAGGATGATGTTTTAATCAGTGGCGGTCTGGACAATACAGTGCGCCTCTGGAACCCACAAACAGCCGCTAACCTGCGGGTTTTGACGGGCCATACCAACACCGTCAATCAGGTGGCTGTCAGCCCGGATGACAGCTTAATTGCCAGTGCCAGTAAAGATCGCACCATTAGGCTTTGGGATTTAGCCACCGGCAACCTGGTACAAACCTTACAAGGGCACATGCAAGAAGTTAACGCCGTCGCCTTTTTTCCAGATAGCCAAAGACTGGTCAGCGGCAGCAGCGATGGCACCCTTCGCATTTGGGACACTAGCGGCACGCTACAACAGACTCTAACGGCTCACATTAACCCGATACACGGAGTAGCCGTTCACAGTAGCGGCAAACTTATGGCCAGTGCCAGTGCCGACAAAACCATCAAACTTTGGCAATGGATGCGCTAACCTCCCCCTCCTCCCGCTCCACTCCCGACAACAAGCAACCTCCCACGGCCTAACCCTTAGCTCTCACCACGTCCCAATTTGGGCGCGAGTTTGATGACTCTATCGGTGGGCTGGGCAGCCTAAGGTATGTGGTCACTTATTTTCTAGGGTTTATGACCTTAAGCCGTAATATCGACCTTGCCCCTGCTTCAAGGAAATCTCTGTTGTCTCAGTCTGCTACCCCTAGAGCCTATCTAATTCAGCTGTCTACTCACCAGCGTCAACCCCTGCTGGGGCATTACCAAATGGGTAAGCTTTGTCTCAGTGATTATGGCGTAATTGTCACTGATGAGTGGGTTAGGTCTGCGGCCAACCGCAAGGGCATAGAACTCGATCAATGGGTCGTTACACCCGATGGCATTCGCGGCATTCTCTTTGTCCAAGTTACGCCGTCTGCCGGGGCTAGACCGCTGCTGGCCGGTAGCTCAGCTAGCCAAAAACCCTGGCTACTGTCATCGTTTATTGCCGGCTTTAAGGCGGCCGCAGCTAAGCGGGTTAACTTACATCGCAACCAGCCAGGCCAGCCCGTGTGGCAACCTAATTACCAAGAACATCCCATCATCGACGCCAAGGCGCTAACCCGGCTAAGAGAGCAGATGCATGAGGCGGCGGGCAAAGAAACCGAGCGATGGAGTAATGCTTGACAAACCGATGAGCTATCTACAAGCTATGGTGAATTCCGCAAGGAAAGTGATCGCCATCACCGCCCCAACACTTAATTAACATATCAAAAGCAGAAGATTCTCTGTCTTCTGCTTTTTTAGTGGGTATTAACTGATGAAGATTCTGCCTGCCGAAAGGACTATAGACAAGAAGTTTATAGAGTTCCCTCTGGTTTATAAGAAAGCTGTTAATCCTAGGTATTTTACGTAGGGGTTATTACTTTACTGGTTACTATTAATTCAAACACTCAGGCCAGTATGGCTGTAAACCGCTCCGGTTTGTAACAACAGCCGTACCTATTCTTGAGAGTTCCATGTCTCCAGTTGTTTCTTGAAGAAACAACTGGAGAAAAGTTTTGGTGCGCTGCCAATCCAAAACACAGGCTCTAGGTCGTCTTGCTGTGCATCAAGACGACTGTGGGATGCTGCGTACTTTTTTTGACGCCCCTTTGAGAAATCTTGCTATGAATCTGGAATTGTCTACAGAAACACTTCATCCCTTTCAGGATGGTTTTTATCCGCCTGGCTCCCCGCTGGGGTTAGTTAATTCTCCGTTAGAGCATGGGCAAACCCAACACATTGCCATTATTGATAGTCGAGTGGATGACCTCATAACCTTGGTCGCCAGCATCAATGATGCTGAAGTTTTTATCCTTAACCATGACCAGGATGGAATCGAACAAATTTCCAAAATTTTAACTAATCGGCAAAGTATTTCCAGCCTTCATGTCATTTCTCACGGTAGTTCTGGAAATATTTGGCTGGGCAACGCATCGCTCAATGTAGATAGCCTGGCAGGCTATGCCCACCACCTCCAAGCCTGGGGCAACAGCCTAACTCCTGACGGAGACTTGCTGTTTTATGGTTGCAATGTTGCCGCCAACCACTTAGGGAAAGTCTTTATCGAACAGGTTAGCCAACTTGCCGGAGCCGACGTTGCGGCATCAACCGATCTAACGGGTAAGGCTGATTTAGGTGGCGATTGGGAATTTGAAGAGTTGGTGGGTACCGTTGAAACCGATGGGATTTTGAGTGCAGTTGCTCAAGAAACCTACAACGGTGTGCTGGGAACCTTTAGTTTTGCAAATTTCACCAGTACGTCTGGGTTGCGCCTCAATGGCAATGCAGGTCAAGCCGGGACAGCACTACGGTTGACACCAGCAAAGCGCAGTCAGTCTGGAAGCGCCTTTAGCATAGTGCCCATTGCGCTGACTGCGGATACATCCTTTCAGACTCAATTTCAGTTTCAATTGTCTGGAGGAACCACCGGAGCTGACGGATTTGCCTTTGTGCTTCAAAATAATGCCCGGGGGAACCAAGCTATTGGTAGCGCCAACGGAAATTTGGGTTTAGGTGGTCCTCAAACAGGGACTAGAACTCGCATTGACAAAAGCTTAGCCATTGAGTTTGATACCTTTAAAAATCCCTGGGATCCCAACAATAACCACATTGCCATTGTGCGAGATGGCCGCGTCAATACACCTT
>JAAUUR010000043.1 GCA_012031045.1 Leptolyngbyaceae cyanobacterium SM2_5_2 | reverse complement strand
CGGGGGAGCCGGCTGATTCAGTAGCAGTTTGGGCACCGCTACCGGATCTGGCTGCTGGCTGGGAACCAGGTTAACCGGCCGACCAGCCGCTGGGGTAGCAGGTCATTGCCAACGGCAGTTAACGGTTGCCCCGTATCGTTACGGAGATCGGCCTGGCTGTTGTATCGCAGGATATTACCGGCTTCATCCGCAGGTTGCCCCAGGTCGGGACGGCCTCGCTCCTGCACAAGCAGCCCCCACTGCTGGTTTTGTACCAGCCGATTGCGTCGCAGTACGGGGCTAGCGGTGCCAGCGATCTGCATCCCGGTTTGGTTGGTGGAACATTGATTATCCACCACTAGAGGAGCCGCTGCATCGTTGACCTGAATCCCCACCTGGCAGCGCTGCATCGTGCAGTTTCTCACTTCCCCCTTGGCCTGGGCCGCTAACCACAGGCCGGTGCCAGTGATAGCCTCTACCCGTGTGGATATTACCAGGGGGCGGGCCATTCCCAAGGCATGCAAACCCGCCGAAGCACATTGGTTAATTCGGCAGGCTCGCACCAGAGGCGTGCACTCCGCACCAAAATGCCAATTCCTTGGGGATTTTGCACCGTGAGACCCCGCAGTTGCCCCTGCCCTTCTACAACCAGGGCGGCGGCCCTAGCCCCATCGCCGGGTACTGCCCCACTACCGCTGATCACAACCCCTTCGCCCTGGGTGGCTTCTTGCCCCATGACAATGACTTGTTCCCCCACGATTAACGGAAAGCGCTCGCCGCTAGCGGCGCTATAGGCGCCAGTCGCCAGCCGAATTAATGCGCTGCCCTGGGCCGCGACTAGGGCCGCCGTCAGGGTTTTATAGGGTAAATGAGGACGACCAGAGGGCTCATCAACGCCACGGCTAGGGTCAACCTCTAGAGTTTTTGCCACTGCTTGTACCATGCACTCCCCTCGTTGCCTCTGCTGGATTGGCCCGTTTCACTCCAGCTTTAGACCAGAGAGTTGGGCTTAATCCCCATTGCCAACCCATATTATGGTCTAGAGGCCCAGCTAAGGACGTTGTTGAAGGTTATCTGCTTCCTATGATTGCTGCGGTGATTGGGTTCAACTGCACGTTAGCGCTGCTGAGCATTTACCTGGCCTGGCGGCTCTGGCGTTTTGGCCACGCCCTAGCCGCCCTAGCCGATGCCCTGGCCACCTGGGAGCACAGTGCCCACAGCATCCTTAATCCTGCTACTAGCCCGGTAGTGCTACTTCACAAACAGCAGCAAGTGGCTCACCTGCGTCAGCAGTACGCCTATCTAAACTATTTGGTGAAGCAGTACCAGCAGGGCATGGCTATCCTTGGGGTCATGCTATCCCTTAGCCGCTGGCTGGGGGTAGCTGGCTACAGACCAGCACAGCGCTTTCAGAAAAGGAAAACCCGGCAGGTTAAGCATCGAGCCTGCCGAGAAAGGCGGTAGGATGGCCATAGTTAGCCCCGTTGGCTGGGCGGCGCCGCTGTTGTTGGGAGAGCACTCATGGACGAAAAGTCGTCGGGTGGATTTTGGGGTGGGATGATCGTGGGAACCGCTATGGGGGCTGTCGTGGGGTTATTGATAGCACCACGCACCGGTCGCGAAACACGGCAAATTCTAAGAAAATCGGCGGATGCCCTGCCAGAACTGGTGGAGGATCTTTCAGCTTCTGTGTATTTGCAAGCTGACCGCCTGTCGGAAACCGCCCTGGCGAACTGGGAGCATACCCTAACTCGCCTACGGGCCGCGATCGCCGCAGGCCAGGCTGCCAGTCGCCAAGAATTTGAGCACCTGAGGCAGACCTCAGCCCCCCTTCCAACCCATAGCCCAGAGCAAGACTAAACTCCACCACTGAACCGCAAGGCCACACTTAAGGGGAGACCATATTGACTAATCCGCTGCTTTGGTTAGCGTTATCGCTGCTGCTGCTGGCCGTTAGCCTGACAGCGGTTTTGTTAGCCGCTATCCCCACGTTGCGAGAGCTGAGCCGGGCAGCCCGGAGCGCCGAGAAATTATTTGATACGCTAGGTCGCGAACTCCCCCCTACCCTGGAGGCCATTCGCCTCACCGGCCAGGAGGTTACTAGCCTTACCGACGATCTCAGCCCTGGCGTGCAAGCCGTCGGACGAGTTGTTCAACAGGTTGATCAAAGCCTGGTGACCGCACAGCAACAGGCTCAACTACTTAACACTGGCTCGCGCAGCTTCTTGGCCGGGGTGCAAGCGGCCTGGCAAGCCTGGAACCGCAGCGGCAAGCCAGCGCCCCATCGCAAACCAAAGCGTCTGGGGCACCAACGCTCGGCCCTACCAAACCCGCCTACGGCTCCTCTCAAACCGAGTCAACCCGTCGAAGCCCCTGCCGCCATTGGCGAGCCAGAGGCTTCCTCCCCAAGCCAGCGCCAGCTAGCCAAGCCAACCGCTCATCACCAGAGCAGCCAGCCGCCTGAGACTAACCCCGACCCCTGGCTTTAGCCAGCCTTCCGCTACCGCCACCCCATTAGCCAACGGCCAACCAACCCAATTCATCAGCTTAGAAAGATGTAAATAACTGTAAACAAAGTTATAGTCTAAATTAAGATCTATCTACCCATTGCGGATGCAACTGGGTTTTAAGTATGGCTTCGGATAGCGAAATGACTTCTTTACGGCTAGCAGGTATGAGACAGGTTCTAAACGTTCTTTTAGTTGTTATGGCTGGCCTTTGTATCTGGTGGCCTGCAGCCCCAGCCCAAGCCTATGACAACCCAGAGCTACTTCCTGAGGAACAAACGTCTATTATTGATTTGGCCAAGTCGCTAACGCCTCGCCAAGAAGACGACCTCAACTCTGAACTCACCCAGTTTGAGACAGAAACCGGGTGGAAGTTGCGAGTCTTGACTCAATATGATCGCACCCCTGGCCGCGCCGTGAAGGACTTTTGGGGTTTGGATGACCACAGCATCATGCTGGTAGCCGACCCGCGTGGCGGCAACCTGCTCAACTTCAGCGTAGGCGATGCTGTTTACGACCTGCTGCCCCGCACCTTCTGGATTGAACTACAGACCCGCTACGGTAACCAGTTCTTCGTTCGAGAGAATGGCGAAGATAGATCGATTTTGAGTGCACTGCAATCCATCGAAGGCTGCCTACGCCAAGGCGGTTGCAATGTTGTCCCTGGCTTGCCCCAGGAACAGTGGGTTCTGACGCTGATCACCTCCATTGTTGGAGGTGTTATCTGCGGGTTCGCAGCCCATCCACGCAAGCCAGGGCAGATTCTGGCCTGGCAGTGGGTGCTAATTTTCTCCCCTCTCTGGGGAATTTTGTTTTTTGCTTTTGGCATTGGCCCCGTGGTAACTCGTACCAGCGATTGGTTACCGCTAACTCGAAATATTGTGGGCTTCTTAATGGGAGCGCTGGTGGCGTACTTAACTCCGGCGTTTAATACCCCATCTTCAACCTCCGAAACCTAAGGCTATTCTCGGCGCTTGAAAAGTACGGCATTTCCATGTCCAGGGCTATGCGGCTTGCCTGACCATATAAGCGTTGCAGAGCTATCTTCAAGCGTCGCGGAGCTATCTGAGTACCTCATGCGCTTCCAAAAAACGTTGCACCTCTGATCCGGACTCTAAAAATTAAGAGATGTTAATTATCTAATGCATTGTGCGAATGCATTAGGCCTTTCCAGAGAAGATTTTTGATGGGCTTGTAATAAGGGCTGCAGCCCTTATGCTGGCAATTATTGGAGAGGTCTATTGGCACGTTCCGGCGAGTTTCGCGCATGGCCGCTAGATTAGTCTGATGACACCCAAGCTACATGTACGGCTGCTATGTTAGCCTGCGCCCAAGCTGGGAAGATACCCAGTTCATTCAACAGCTACCGCAGGTGAGCCCATAAAAGACGGGTTCCATGGTAATAATTAGACACAGTTTGGCCATGGCAAACCTGATAGGCACACCTTTTAAGCCGACCTAGGAAATGCTAGTAACCTTATCGGGAAAGCAAAGCCCTTAACGAGACTTGAACTCGTGACCTCTCCCTTACCAAGGGAGTGCTCTACCGCTGAGCTATAAGGGCAATGGCCGTGGATGGGCCGGGCTGGATTCGAACCAGCGTAGGCGTAGCCAGCGGATTTACAGTCCGCCCCCATTAACCACTCGGGCACCGACCCGTCCTATCCACGGCTTACAATCCTAACATGGATGAGGAGAGGTTTGGCGCAATTTGGATATTTTTTGAGCGGGAAATATCACGGATAATTAAACGTGCTTCCAAAAATCCCCAATCCAAGATTTCGCCACCCACCCCTCCCCATCCCGGTCGAGGAAATCCAAAATCCCCCTAATTCCTCTGCCTTCGCTTTTACGGCCTAGCTCCCCCTCACCAGCCAGTGCAGCAGCCAGCCTACTACCAGCCCAAGGCCACCATACCGTACTGCCTGCCAAAATGGTTCTCTTAGGTGCTGCCAGGTGAAAAAACGGTTGGCCAGGTCTAGTTCAAAGCACTCTACGTCTTTTTCCAGCCGAGCCAGTTCAGCTTGAGCCAGTTGGTGTTCTTGGCCAGCCGCCGGAGTGGCTTGGGCTTGAGTCAGCTGCACTAGATGACTGAGCCCAGTTTTCAGATGTTGAATACGTACCTCTAATTGCTCAGCTTGGTGAGCTAAGTCAGAAATATCAACCACAGGCTCCGAGGGCACACCACCCAAAGCGCCGCGCTGCCTCTGTTGCCGACTATGTCGATTTCCTGAGGTCATCATGCAGAATGGAGAAACACTGAGTTAGGTTAGTCGAGTTTATAGCTGGTGAGCGAATTCTAGCTTGATGTCGCCAGTAAAATTCAGGCCTTGCCTTGATACCCCCCAGATTAACGTTGGCCAATGTCGGGGCCATTAATGTCTGGAACATCAGGCACGATGTCAGGTTTTTCTTTATCTTCCCAGCCGACGGGACGCTTCGAGTTGTACCAGGCGATGGAACCGATTAGCGTAGCAGCAGCAAACCCCAGACCCAGTAGAAGAGTTAGGGTTGAAAAATAGGGAGCGTTGTTGGTTATCTCTAGCAGAAGTGTCATGGATGAAGCCTCCTATCAATTATCCCAACTCTATCGAGTGGCAGCAGTACCGTCCTCTACCGCACCGCTGAGAAAATCTAGGCTGTTCTCCACCTGGGGATAGACTCTGTTAACGGCGGCTAGTGGTTTCTAGCCCGGCAGACGAAGTGGTTGGAGCGTCAAGCTTCAGGATGTCAAAGGTGTCGCCTAGGGCGGCGGTCAGGCTTTGGCGAGTTTGGGTATGGGCCTGGCGCTCGGCTTCAAGCTGTTGGGTCAGCACCTTAATTTGTTCTTGCGTCACCGGATGGCAAGAGGATGCCTCCTGATGCAGTCCTGACGAAACACTCGACTCCGCTGGGGAGGTGGCCCGCAGCACTTTAATCTGAGCTTCGAGCTGCTCGGCTTCCTGGCGACGTTGGCGGGCTTCGTTTTCGTAGAGCCGACGCCAGTTAGCCGCACTGTTGTAGGCCTGATCTCGCTCCCGACGGGCATCGGCAAGCTGATGCTGAAGGGTACGAACCTCAGCAATCCACTGGGTTATATCTTGGGTCATGGTGGTTACCGTAGCGCATTAGGGCACAGAACTAGCTGCTCAGTATAGCGACTGTTGGCCGATTGGCGCAGATTAACGCAGATTGGCCAACAGCCTAAAACAGTAATCTGGCTAGCGGCCCCGGTACCGGCAGCACAATCATCACCAGCAGAGTCAGCGCCATTAAACCCAATAAATCACGGCGGTCGTCTAGTTCGCTAACGTCGTTGAGGGCAGGTTCATCCACGGCTGGAATGAAAAATAGCAAAATCGCCCAAATTAAAAGCTCAGAGTGGATGAGAGCCAGAATCAACACCAGCAGCCGCGCAATTTGACCAATTACCGCGCCCATTCGCTGGCCGTACATAGCATGGACAATATGGCCACCGTCCAACTGGCTACTGGCATCAGGTTTAGAGCGGTGACGACCAGGCCCAGACACCCCGCAATCGCCACCGGGTGCAGATGAACCGCCTGCTCTGGGCCAATGCCGCTGCCCAAGGCCAGCTTAATCAGCAACGCCAGCAGTAAAGACGCGGCGGGGTTAACGGCCTCAAAGCTCAGCAGGCTAGACCCCTCGGTGGGTATGGGCACCACCGCAGAGTGTCCCAGCCCCCACAACAGTAGCGGGAAGGTTACCACCAACCCGGCCAGGGGGCCAGCGATACCCACATCAAACAAGGCCCGCCGGTTTGGCACTGGCGAGCGCAGTTGAATAAACGCCCCAAAGGTACCCAAGAAAAACGGCACCGGAATGAAATAGGGCAAGGTAGCCCGCATACCGTAGCGGCGAGCCATCAGATAATGGCCCATCTCATGGCAGCCTAAAATCACCAGCAAGGCCAGGGCATAGGGTAACCCCTGGAGAATCGCGCGGGGAGAGTCTTGCAGGTCGGCCTCGGTAATGCCCGCCAGGGCGGCACCGGCAGCCGTTGTCGTGAACAGCGTCACCAGCAGCAGCCCCAGGGCCAACCCTGGTCGAGTGATGCGCTTTTGCTCAGCGGCCTCGTTAGTGTGAGCTTGAGGGTTAGGCACCAGGGCAAAGACGGGTTTACCCTGCAAGCCCTCTTGAAAAATCACCAGGAAGCGATCGCCAAAGTGCCGTCGAATATTGTCGCGGACAGTTTCGTAGGCCACGGTGGGGGAGGTGCGCAACTGCCCCTGACAGATCATCGCCTGGGGGCGATATTCGATATTCTGCAGGTAATAAACCGACCAGGGAAAACAGCCCTGGAGAGCGGCCTCTTCATCTTTATCAATGGGCCGCAGAGCTGGCTTAGGGGGGGGCACAGATGCCGGCGTAGGTTCTGGCGTTTCTGCGGTGGAGGAGCTAGTAGGCAGAGACTTCCGCCCCCACTGCACCAAGCCCCAATAAAAGAGCGGACAAAGCACAAACAGAGCCAACAACAGCCCGGCTGGCAAAGGTTCGTCGGTGCCCTGCACCATCGCCCAGCCGGTCAGCACAAAGGCGGGCATCATCATCACCAACCAGAGCAGCCATACCGGGGTACGGGTAATCGCCCCTACGCTTTGCCGCACCATGGCAAAGGTAAATAGACCCAACAGCAATAATAAAAGCCAGAAAAACCCCATTGACAATTCACTAAAATAAATAGGCCACCCAACTGCCAAACACCTGAGCTACTTTAATCTTATCTTGCCCATGATTGTGCAATCGTTGTCTCCCACGTCTAAACCGCCTCGTCTACTTTTTGCGACGGTTTTTGCTTTTCCCCCTAACCGCGACACCCTAGGGGGTACTGCTTACTTCATCAAGGGTAATGCTCCTACAGGCTTAGATAGTCCCATTGTGGCAACTATTGACAACATCCTAATTGATGCCCCCGCCTGGGATGAGGCTACGGAAAACTTTTTGGCGGCCCAAGGCGGCGTGCGATGGTTATTTATTACCCATCGAGGCACTTTGGGTAAAGCGGCGGCCATCCAGAAACATCTGGGCTGCGAATTGGTGATCCAAGAACAGGAAGCCTACCTGCTGCCAGACACACCCAAAACGACCTTTCACCATAATTTTAGCTTTGGGCCAGAGGCCGAAGCCTTCTGGACACCAGGCTATTCTCCAGGATCGGCCTGCCTGTACTACCACGCCTACGGTGGAGTTCTATTTACTGGCCGCCATCTGCTACCCAATCGCCAGGGTCAGCCTGAACCCCTACGGTTTTCTAAAACCTTCCATTGGCCCCGCCAGCTTGCCCAGGTCGAGGCGCTAAGGACTCGCTTTAATGCCGACAACCTGGCCCATCTCTGCCCTGCGGCCAATACGGGCTTTTTGCGCGGCCAGCGCACCCTTGACAACGCCTACGCCCGATTGCAGCAACTCGACATCTCCGCTTACCACAATAAACCACCGATGCTGTAGCACCACAGAACCTATGTCTCCCAGTTCAATCAGCCAGAGCGACCACCTGAGCCTGGTTCTGGTCACCATCGATAGTGAAGCTAACGCTTTGGCCCTGGCCCGCCAACTGGTCGAGGCTAAGTTGGCCGCCTGCGTTAACCTCAATCCGGTTCAGTCGGTTTATCGCTGGCAGGGCGACCTGCACACCGATACCGAATGGCAATTGTTCATCAAAACCGACCTCAACTACCTTGAGGAATTGGCCCAGTTTATTCAGCAACATCATCCCTACGACCTGCCGGAGATTATCGCTGTACCAATTGTGGCGGGGTTGGCCGGATATTTAAGTTGGGTGACTGAGGAGTTAGGGGACTGAGGCGGTAGGGGGTGCAGAGTAAATGCGAAATTCTCTTCAACATCTCCGCTGGCACTGTACGCTGGTTGAAGCAAGTTAACCGACTCAAAGACGCTCCATGGCTACTATCAACGACAACTATCTCAAGCTCAAGGCGGGCTATCTGTTTCCTGAAATTGCTCGGCGGGTAAGTGCCTTTGCTGAGGCTAATCCTGATGCGCCAATTATTAAGCTAGGCATTGGGGACATCACTGAGCCGCTGCCAGCCGCCTGCCGCCAGGCCATGATTCAGGCGGTGGAGGAGATGGGAGATCGTGCCACCTTCAAAGGCTACGGCCCTGAGCAGGGATATCTGTGGCTGCGCGAGAAAATTGCCCAGCATGACTTTCAAGCCCGCGGCTGCGACATTGACCCCTCGGAAATCTTCATCTCTGACGGCTCTAAGTGCGACTGCGGCAACATTTTGGATATTTTCGGTAACGATAACTCCATTGCGGTCACTGACCCGGTTTATCCCGTTTATGTGGATACCAACGTGATGGCGGGTCACACTGGCCCTGTCAACGATAGAGGCGAGTACGAGGGCCTAGTCTACCTGCCCATTAACGCCGAAAACAGCTTTACTGCTAGCATTCCCAACCACAAGGTAGACCTCATCTATCTCTGCTTTCCTAACAACCCCACCGGGGCGATAGCCACCAGGGAGCATCTGCAAGCCTGGGTCAACTATGCCCGCGCCCACAGCTCCATCATTCTCTTTGATGCCGCCTACGAAGGCTTCATCACCGATGCCTCAACGCCTCACTCAATCTATGAAATGGAAGGGGCACGGGATTGCGCCATTGAGTTTCGGTCGTTTTCTAAGAATGCTGGCTTTACGGGCATCCGCTGCGCCCTCACCGTAGTACCCAAGTCTCTTGTCGGTAAGGCGGCCGACGGCTCTGATGTGGCGCTGCACGGCCTATGGAATCGTCGTCAATCCACTAAGTTCAACGGTGTGTCTTACCCTGTACAGCGGGGGGCAGAGGCCGTTTACTCCGCCGATGGGCAGGCCCAAACCAGAGCGTTGATTGACTTTTATATGGAAAATGCCCGCATCATTCGCGAACAGCTAACGGCGGCAGGGCTCACCGTCTACGGCGGAGTTAATGCTCCCTACGTGTGGGTTAAAACCCCCAATGGCCTTTCTAGCTGGGACTTTTTTGACAAGCTGCTGCATACCTGCCATGTGGTCGGCACACCCGGTTCTGGCTTTGGGGCCGCTGGAGAAGGCTACTTCCGCATTTCCGCCTTTAACAGCCGCGACAATGTGGTGGAAGCCATGCACCGGGTTACCGAGAAATTTAGACGTTGACGGCTGGTTCAAGGCAGGCTTGACGTAGTCCTGAATAGTTAGCCGTTTATCTCCACGAGGCCGATCAACGTATTCTGATAGCCGTTGATGGGATCTGGCTGCGGCGTGATACGAATCCAAATCCTCTCGAATTCTGGGTTTGGGTTGGTCCCCAGGCCCAGGAAACTATCCGGTACCCGTTTGTTGAAACAAGTTAACCGGTAGGGATATTCCGGATAAAGTTCCCAGAGCTAGAAAGAACAACTGAGAGAGAGTCATCTCTTAGCGGGGTGCTGACTGAACATTGCTGACAGGTAGACTCCATGCTGTATCCCTTCGGTTGGTTAACCCCCAGATTTACAAGCATCAGCGCCAGCTCAGCCTGAGGCACCGCCGCCACCTGGCCTTAATCAGTACCGACAACGGATGCAGGCCGTGTTGGCAAACTCGCCTAAACTGGCTGGCACCATGCTGAAGCTAGCGTTTAGCAGCCCCCCGGCGCTGGCTCAGGTTGTACCTGCCGATGGTGCTGAGGCGGCTAGCCCAACCTCAGCCTCACCAGATGCAACGGCCTTACGTTTAGGCAGCGAGGGTGAGGCTGTGCGGGTACTGCAAACTCGGCTGCAAGCCCTGGGCTTCTACACCAGCACCATTGATGGGTTGTTTGGCCCGCTGACCGCCGAGGCCGTAGCTACCTTTCAGCAGGCCGAGCGGTTACAGGTTGATGGCGTGGTAGGGGCAGAAACCTGGAGTCGCTTGTTTGGGGCCGGAACATTACCAGTCGCGGCCCGGTCACCCCAGCGTCCGGCCTGGGCCTCTCCTCAGCCGAAAGTTGAGGTGGCCAGGCCGATATTTTCTCCCGCTGTGGTACCGCAGTTGAGCTTCCACCCCATTGCGGTAGTTCCTGATGAAAGTAACCCCAGGGTGATGTTGGCCGTCGTTTTAATGGTTAGCTCCCTTGGCCTGGCCGCCTTGGGCTTTAAGACCGAGCGGCCATCGCCAACTAACCCATCAGCCGCAGCAGAACAACCAGCGGCAGCCAGTAAACCTATTCCGGCTCCCAAGCCGGTGTACCGCCAGCAGACAGCGGCCATTCACTATCCAGAACCGGTCTATCCCCATAAATTAACGGTAGCCTCAGAATCAACGGCAGCGGTTACACTCCCTGGGCAAATCGTGGCTGGGGATAGGCTAACCGTCAACAGCTATGCCTCCCAGCCTCAGCCTGGCATGGCAGAGGCTAACACTTCAGAGCCTTTGAGCGTCGCCACAGAGACGTATCTGCCCAGTTTTCTGTATGATTTGTTTCAGCCGTCCAGCCGCTATCAGCTAGAAGCTATGGTGCAAGGCTTAGCCGATTCCCATGCAGCGCCTGAACCACCACATTTGTCAGCGTTGCTGCAGCGGGTGGGCGTATTTCCTACCCACAACTCGCGTACTGGCCATACCTATACTTATATGTTGCTGGATGATGTGGGTGGCTGCTTCCGCCTCTGCGATAACGAGCTTTGGGTTACCCATGTGGCTAGCCGCTGGCTTCAGCATGATGTGCCCTACACGGCCACCATTCGCCGCATTGACTCTGCGGGGCGAGTGGTAGACAAGGAATTTACGGTTGCGCTGAGCCGGTACCAGTTGGAGATGGCGTCTTAGTTCATTACCCCTTCTGAGCCCTGTACTTGTCCTTAAAAATGGCCTGCTGAGTTTTGTGGTCAACCATGGGCAGTGGATAGCCCACCTGCTCACGCTCGCGCTTAGGAATGGCACCGGTAACTAGCCAGCCCGTATCTAGAGATCTCAGCTCTGGCAGCCACTGACGAATGTACTCAGCCTCTGGGTCAAACTTTTGGGCCTGGCTAGCTGGGTTGAAAATGCGCAACGGCTTTGGATCCATCCCACTGGAGGCACTCCACTGCCAGCCACCATTGTTGGCCGCCAGATCGCCATCTACCAGGCGCTGCATAAAGTACTTTTCGCCCCACTGCCAGTTGATGATCAGGTCTTTAGTTAAAAAGCTAGCCACAATCATGCGGCAGCGGTTGTGCATCCAGCCGGTTTCGTTGAGTTGGCGCATCGCCGCATCCACAATGGGGTAGCCCGTACGCCCCTCACACCAGGCTTGGAAGTGGTCTTCATTGTTGACCCAGGGAAAGTTCTTCCACTGGGGACGATAGGGGCCATCGGCTAGTTCTGGAAAGGCGTACAGCACATGCTGGTAAAACTCGCGCCAGGCCAGTTCTTGCTGCCAGGTTTTAACGTTATCGCGGGCTTCGTCGCTGCGGCTGCGCTGGTAGGCCTCCTCAGCCGCCGCCCACACCGTGCGAATGCCGATTGCCCCAAACTTGAGCGCCGCACTTAACCGTGAGGTGCCATCCACAAACGGATAGTTGCGCTGTTCATCGTAGGTGCCAATGGCGCTGTCGTCCTGACAAAAGGACTCTAGGCGTTCCTGAGCAGCCAGTTCACCGGGCTTTATGGGAAAGCCATGGGGCCAGTTAAAGCCCAAATCATTGGCGCTAGGTAGGGGAATACAACCGGCCTGTTCTGCCGCCCCGTGGTGATCAGCACCAAGGGACTTAAGCCCCTCTGGGGCAGGCTGTGGCGCGGGTTTAGCTTGCTTAATCCAGTTGCGCCAAAAGGGAGTATACACCGTGTAGGGGGCACCGGCACCGGTCAGTACATCCCCCGGCCCATGGAGTAGTTGATCCCAAAAGGTGGTGCGAAATTCAATTCCGGCCTCCTTTAGCGCATTGGCAACGGCTGTGTCGCGTTGGCGGGAATAGGGTTCTACATCCCGATTCCAGTAAACGGCGGTGGCCCCTAGCGCCTTGGCCAGGGCCGGGATGGTTTGGCTGGGGTTGCCCTGAAGCACCAGCAGTTGACCACCGGCCTTGGCATAGCGAGTTTGCAGCACCTCTAGGCAACCCACCAGGTAGGCTACCCGTGCTGGAGCCACAGCATCGCCCTTAAGAATGCCGGGGTCGAAACAGAAGGCGCCAATAACCTGGGGAGTGCGCTCTCGGGCCGCCATCAGCCCGACATTGTCCGCTAATCGCAAGTCGCGCCGGTGCCAAAAGAGGATGAGGTCTGCCATGAGAACACCCAGGGAGGAAACACAAATCGGGTATCCAGTATAACGATATCCTCCCAGCCCTCGACATCCGCCAAGCCCTACGGCAAAGCTCTCTCGCTGGGACGAGTTTGCGAGTTTGGTTCACCCAGGCCGCTACCAAGTTTAGGGCCGCTTCTTATAATTCAACCATTGCTGATTTGGAGAATCCGTTGTGCTGCAAAATAAACAAATCATCATGCGCACCTTCAATGGGTATTTAGACTTCCTGGCCGAAACCCAACCTACGCTGCCGCCAGAGATGGCTTGCCAGGTAGCGGCTACCCTAACCCAAGCCGAGCTGACGCTGCAATTATCTGAGACGAGTCGTAAGAGCTAATGCATTCCATTACTTTTCGTTGCAGATAGGTGGCTAAAGTTGCCATCCAGATTTTGTGTGCCTATTCTGTATATAGGGCTACAGTTTGACCTAAAAAAGTGAGTTTACCTCTGTCCAGACGTGTTCACTCAGGAGTTCTAAATCTTGATGATTACCTGGGCACTCCGTAGCTCTCCCTGATATCGTTTGTGATTGTGGATCTCTAGCTATGAAACTGTTTTATCGCGGTGCCCAATACGAAGCTCAGCTGCCCCACCTGGAGGCTGATTATATTGAAGCTATCGGCAACTATCGCGGTGCTCCAGCTATCCGGCGGCACTTTCCTATCGCTGACAGACAGCGTGGACACATTGATTTAGTCTATCGTGGGGTTAAGTATTCTCAATCTAGATAGCCGGTTGGGAAAGAGCAATCTCTAAGGGGCGGTCTTCACTTAAGACCGCCCCTTATTTTATGGCGAATTTCATTATTGGTGGGATCTGATCACCTATAAGTAAACCAATCAGTAACCTATGAGTTTGATTACGAATCCCGTTCAGCCAGAGGATAAAAAAACAAGACAGTCCCCAGGTTTTCCCGTAGTATCAGAAATGTGCTAAGTCTGCCTAGGGCAAACTCTGGAATCGTTATTCCTAGAGTGTTCTGCGGATAAGTGTTGAATCTGTATTTGATGAGAGGATAGCATCATGGCAACCTACAAGGTCACGCTGATCAACGAGGCTGAAGGGCTCAATCAAACCATTGACGTTGATGATGATACTTATATTCTAGATGCCGCTGAAGAACAGGGTCTAGATCTGCCCTATTCTTGCCGGGCCGGAGCTTGCTCGACCTGTGCCGGTAAGATTACCGCTGGCACCGTTGATCAATCTGACCAGTCCTTCCTGGATGATGAGCAAATTGGTAATGGCTACGTGCTGACCTGCGTGGCTTACCCCACCTCTGACTGCACCATCATGACTCACCAGGAAGAAGAGCTCTACTAGATTAAGTTAGCGGGCAACCCCAGAGACACAGCGGGCACAGATCGGTCTGACGCTTGGTTGGTGTTCTGGTAGGTGGCTTAGGTGTGTGGCAATGGTCATTTAAGTAGCCTATTAATCAACAAGGGGGCGATACCAGTAGTTAGGTATCGCCCCCTTTTAGTTAAGTTACATCCCGCGTTACTTAGCGGCGGCGATGCACTGGGTAACCAGGGCTTGCACTTTATCAACGTTTTGCCAGCCGAGAATTTCGGTGACTTTCTTTTCCAGGTTTTTGTAAGACCGGAAGAATTCAGCGATTTCGTCCAGCCGGTGAGGTGCGACATCATCGAGAGACTTCACGTTGGCGTAGCGAGGATCTTTGGCGGGTACGCAGAGGATTTTTTCGTCGCGATCGCCGCCGTCGATCATCTCCAACATGCCAATGGGCCGAGCCGCAATGATGCAACCGGGGAAGGTGGGCTGATCCATCATCACCATGCCATCGAGGGGATCGCCATCGTCGGCCAGGGTGTTGGGTACAAAGCCATAGTCACAGGGGTAATGCACAGAGGAATACAGCACCCGATCCAACGCAAAGGCATTCAGGTCTTTATCGAATTCGTACTTATTTTACTACCGGCTGGAATTTCAATTAGCACGTTAAGGAGCCCGTCTTTAGGCTGGGCTGGAATACGAGATAAGTCCACAATGCTACTCCAATGGATAAAACTCTGTATAGACATCGGGTGGATTGGGCTAGCGGCGGGATGAGTGGGTGCTGGTGTGAGATTACCAGTCTTAACCGACTCCCTAGCTGGCTAAACCCCCGACATAGTATTTTACGGGGCAACGGCAAACTTTCAGTACAGTTTTAGTGGTACTATCCTTGGCCTGATGGCTCCATTGCCTCTGGAGGCTTGTTTGTGTCGATTTCTGTTACTGTACCAGCTACGACGGCTAATCTTGGCCCTGGATTTGACTGCCTGGGAGCCGCGTTAACGATCCACAACCACTTTCATTTTGTGCCGCTGAACGGGCCACCGGGAACAGTCAAGATTGAAGTTGCTGGGGCCGAGGCGGAGCGGGTGGTGACGGATGCCTCTAACCTGGCCTATCAAGCCTTTGCCTACTTCTACCAGCAGCAGGGGCTAGCCATACCCGCCGTGGCAATTGAGATTGAGCTAACCGTGCCCCTAGCCCGTGGGTTGGGTAGTTCTTCCACGGCCATTGTAGGCGGTTTGCTGGGAGCCAATGCCCTAGCTCCGCAGCCCTTACCGCCATCAACCTTGATTGAGATGGCGATTGCCCTGGAAGGCCATCCCGACAACGTGGTGCCGGCCCTGGTCGGCGGCTGCCAGCTGGCCGTAGCCAACGAGGAAGGAGCGTCTACCCTATGTTCAATTCCCTGGCATCCGGACATTACCCCAGTCGTGGCTATCCCAGATTTTGAGCTATCTACAGCGGCGGCTCGTCAGGTGTTACCGACTACCTACAGCCGGGCTGATGCAATTTTCAACACGTCGCACCTGGGGCTACTGCTGCGAGGACTGGAAACAGGCCAGGGAGACTGGTTACGGGCGGCGTTGCGAGATCGCATCCATCAGCCCTACCGTCAAACCTTGATACCAGGCTACGAAGCAGTAGCCCAGGCGGCCCAGGCGGCGGGTGCCTATGGCTTGGTAATCAGCGGTGCTGGCCCAACTCTGTTAGCGCTGGCCCCAGCCCAAACCGCCAACCAGGTCTGTGAGGCAATGGCCCTAGCCTGGCAAGACCTGGGCCAGTCGGCAGTTGCCCATGTGCTGAGCTTAGAAACCCAAGGAGCCAGAGTTGCAGAGGATAAAACTCACCATCCCTCACCCAGCTCTCAATGACAGAAATCCGGCCACTACTCCTGCCTCCTGCCTCCTGACCCCTGAGCTTTAATCTGGGATATCCGCTTAAGCCGGGACGGTAGCGAGGCGGAGAATTTAGGAGCTAGAAGCTAGGAGTGTGGCTATGACTCGGTTCCATCTCCTAGCTCCTAGCTTCCTGGCAAAACAATGTCCCGCCTTACGTCGATACCCTTAATCTGCAGAGCCCCACTCAAGCGGCATCCGGTTGAGGGTTTTTCACGCTGGCGTCAATGGCATCCAGGGTCTGAATTACCAAACGCTTGGCCTGGAGTTCCCAGCCCCACTTTTGGACTTGAAAGGCCGCATAGAAGCCAATGCCAGTGGCTATTAGGTCGAGGGGTTGCTGGCCAGATATACCTAACAGCAAGCCCAAGCCGCCAATCCCCCAAAACGGTAGAGCGATGGTTTGGCGGTTTTCTTCCACCAGTTTGGCGATGAAGTTGTTGGGCAGGCTGGCGGCCACTTCATCGCGAATGGCTTTTTGCTCAGGGTATGGGACAGCAAAGCTGAATTTGCGGCGTAGTTTTTCGATTTTGCGGGCATCGGTGCTGTATTCCGTTAGTTCATCTTCTGCCATGCGAATTAGCTGCTCAGCTTTGCTCATGATGGGATCTCAATCGGGCCTATGGCCATAATCCCACAGCGCGACGGCCAGGGTCGATTTTGGATTTTGGAGCCTTAGTCCCTGTGGGGCGCATGACCTCGCGAATACCCCCTACCTGAACTCTTGATATTGAGCTTAACAACCCACTCAGGTTCCTTTTCTGGCTTCTGGCTTCTGGCTTCTGGCTTCTGTCTTCCGCCTTCACCTAGTCCTCCTTACCCAGGGCACCGGGTGCGCCTGCCAGGGTGCGCTGGGGCGAGCAGGTGATAATCATAATCAGCAGGGTCAAGATGTAAGGGGCGGCGTTGAACAGATAGTAGTACGAATCAATACCCACGGATTGGAAGGCTGGCCCCAGCGCCTGAGCACCACCAAACAGCAGTGAGGCCCAGAGACATTGCCAGGGCTGCCAGCGGGCAAAAATGACCAGCGCCACGGCCATCAAACCCTGACCGCTGGAAATGCGCTCTGTCCACACGCCAGGGTAGTACAGCGAGAGCGATGCACCGCCAATACCCGCTAAAAAGCTACCGGCTACAATGCTGGCCATGCGCACATTAAAGATAGAAATACCCATGGCCTTGGCGGCTTCGGGGCTGTCGCCCACGGCCCGCACGTAGAGGCCCCAGCGGGTAGACCGAAAGAACCAGTTCATCAGCGGTACAACGGCAATCCCCAACAAAAACAGAGGGCTAATTTGCAGGGCCGATTGCACCGGGGGCAAACTGCTCCAGCCACCAATGTTTAGGGTAGGCAACTGAGGAGCCTGGGGCTGAATGAAGGGCTTACCTAAAAAGTTGGCCAGCCCGCCCCCAAAGATAATCATGGCGATGCCCACCGCCACATCGTTGACGCGGGGTTGCTGAGACAGCCAACCGTGGATAACGCCCAGTACCATGCCAGCCAGCCCCGCCACTAGCACCCCTAGCCAGGGCGAGAGGGCAGGCCCGACAGTTCCTGCCGTTAGGTAGGAAATCGCGTAGGCACTCATCGCCCCCATCAGCAGCGTGCCCTCTAAACCCAGGTTGATTTTGCCGCTTTTTTCAGTCAAACATTCCCCCAGGCTGACAAACAAAAAGGGAACGCCCCCTCGCAGAGTACCTGCCAAAATGCCCAGGGGCACGCCCCACCAGCCCAGTGCTTCTGCCGCCATTGGTTAACCTCAGTAGTTACAGCCAGAACGATCTTCGAGAGTTGTCGGTGATTTTTAGGAAATCTTCTCCTTGATGGTGAGCGGTGCCAACCTATGGCACCTGATGGTGGGCACCGCTCACCCTACAATCCAAAATCCTAGGCCGAAGCCACAGTTCCCGTGACCCGGGCGGGACGGTCTTGAAAAATGGAAAACTTACCGTAGAGCGAATCGCTGAACAGCACACAGAGGAA
>JAAUUR010000511.1 GCA_012031045.1 Leptolyngbyaceae cyanobacterium SM2_5_2 | reverse complement strand
CCACCGATTTCATCGGCCGACCGAGCAGCGGGCTCATCCTGGCCCAGCGGTTGCGCCATCTTCTGCGCGTCAGTGCCACCGCGCGGGACGCGGCCTGGCAGGCCGATTTTCAGCGCATGCTAATTGACAACATCCCAACGCCGATTCTGGTGGAAGACGCCCATCGCTTTGGTCTATCCCAGCTTTACCAGCTGCGGGGCCGGGTGGGCCGGGCGGGCATTCAGGCCCCATGCCTGGCCGTTTTATCCAAAAAAGTCCCCTCACCGATAAGGCCCGTCAGCGGCTGCGGGCGATTCAGGAATTTACCCAGCTGGGCTCGGGCTATCAGCTGGCCATGCGAGACATGGAAATTCGCGGCGTCGGCAACCTGCTGGGGGCCGAGCAGTCGGGCCAGATGGATGCTATCGGCTTTGATCTCTATATGGACTTACTGGAAGAGGCGATCGCGGAAATTCGCGGCCAGGAAATTCCCAAGGTAGAGGACACCCAGGTCGATCTAAACCTCACCGCCTTTGTGCCTAACGACTACATCCCTGACCTGGAGCAGAAGATGGGGCCGTACCGCTCCCTGGCTAGCGCCAGCAGCAAGGTAGAGCTGATGCAGATTGCGGCGGACTTGAGCGATCGCTACGGCCCCATCCCCCACGCCACCGAGCAGCTGGTGCGAATGCTGGAGCTAAAGCTGGTGGCCAAGGCGGCGGGCTTCTCGCGCATTAAGCCCGAGGGCAAGCAGCATGTGGTGATGGAAACCCCCATGGAAGAACCGGCCTGGAAAATGCTGAGTGAGAAGCTGCCTAGCCACCTGAAGTCGCGCTTTGTGTACGGCGGCGGCAAAGTAGTGGTGCGCGGTCTAGGGGTGCTGAAGCCCGAGAAGCAGCTAGAAAGTTTAACGGAATGGCTGGGGTATTTGCAGGGTGCGATCGCAGAGCCGCTGGCGAGTTGAGACTGGCTTCCCACAGACCCCAAGGTTTTTCAAAAACCCTGGGGTCTCGCTCATCTCAATCGGCCAGAGTACAATAGTTCAAGGATTTCAGACCTTGGCACCTCTGCTACTATTTATTAGTGCTTTTACCTCAGAATGCCATCATTGCAGAAGAAAAGCTGACCCGGTACTTGTTAGTTCGTTTACCCGGAGTATTCCACAAAGCGGGACGTTAAACGGTTAAACATCGTGTATCAATAGATACCTGAAAAAAGCTCTGCGGCAACGCCCAGAGCCCTGTATCGTACCCTTGCAACCAACAGTCAGGGAACGATGAGTCTAACTATACGTGAACGCGGGACAACCGTATTCCACTCTATCCAAGCGAACCCTAACCAAGGTCTACAAGCCTTGGCGTCGGCTACTGGGATACCGAAAAGCAGCGTCCATCGTCATCAACAGGCGATTCAACGACGCGCCCAGCATCCAGAATCAGCGTGGTGGGAAACGGACACGGGGAGTGCTTGGCTCAAGCGTCTCGTGGTCTTCAGCCTGTTCTTCTTTGGCATCAAGCACGGCATTGGTGTGGCAGAGGTCTCCCAGTTTTTGAAAGCGCTGCGATTAGACTTGCATGTGGGCTGTTCTCCGAGTGCCTTGGCGAGGGTAAAGCAACAGCTTAAAGACACGATTGAAGCGTACGGGGCGGCCCAGGCCGAGCACTGTCAACCTGAAGCAGGACAAGGGATTTGCGTGGGTGGAGACGAAGTCTTCTTTGGCCTACCGGTTCTAGTCTTAGCGGAACTGGCCAGTGGTTATCTGTTTACCGAGGTGCAATGCGAGGACCGCAGCTACGAGACCTGGACGGAGCAGATTCAGCACTGGTGGAGCCAAGCCGGGTGGGAGTGTCATTTTATGGTGAGTGACCGAGCCAAAGCCCTGATTAAGTTAGCCACTGAGGGGTTGGGGTGTGTTAGCGTGGCGGACTGGTTCCATGCCCTACGGTCGCTGGGGCAACCCATTGGCCGTGCGCTCGGGCATCAGCAGGCGCGCTTAGCCCAACAGATGAAGACCCTAACGGCGCAACGGGAGGTGACAACCCGTGAGGCCAAACGGGTTGAGTTGGACCAAGCCCTGGCGGGACTCTCGACTCAATCTGACCTCCTAGACCAAGACCAACAGCGCTATCATCAGGCGATGACCACGCTGACCTTGAGTCTGCATCCCTTTCATCTCGACACGCAAGCCCCTCAGACCGTGAGCGACATCACACCAACGTTCCAGACGGCCCTAACACCCCTTCGGGACTTGGGCCAAACCTATGGGGGCCAGAAGGCGGCTCAAGCCATTGATAGTTTTGAGCAGCACCTCCCCGATATTGCCCGGGGACTCCAGGCCTGGTGGCAATGGGCGCTGCAATCCCTGGCGGCTCAAACCCCGTCAATTGACGTGCAAAATTGGGTGCTGGGGGTGCTCTTGCCCTGGGTTTACTGGCAGCAGCAGATGGATAAAACCCACCACCCTGAGTTGAAAGCCCACTATCAACAGGCCGTGAACAAGGCGGCCCACCAGCTAGTGTCGCATCCCCTGACCCAATCGATGCCCGCCGATGACCGTCACGTCTGGATTGACTGGGCCCGTTGGATGGCCAACAACTACCAACGCACCTCCTCAGCGGTTGAGGGACGCAATGGCTATCTCACCCGGCTCCATCATTCCGGGCGTGGCTTTTCTCCCCAGACCTTGAAAGTGCTCACCATTATCCACAATTTCCATCTCAAACGACCCGATGGCACGACCGCTGCTCAGCGATTGTTTGGCTATGATTTTCCAGATCTGGTTGAGTGGGTTGTTGACCAGATGGGTGATCTTCCCCTGGCTCGTCAGTCTCTAAAAGCACAACAGCCGAACCCCTTTCACTTAGAGGGTTTCCCGGCTTAAATTGAACCCCTTTCCTTTAGGCTTCCAGACAGCAACTCCAACAGCTTCTCCATCTCTATAAGCTACGTTAAAGATGGTTTCTGAGGTCCTGATTGTTTTAGCTAACCATTGTGGAAATCCTGGGTAAAGATAAGATAATTCTTCATCAATTACTCTGATTAGTTCAGTTTCACGCTTGAACTCATTCCCATTAAGTTTCTTTACTCCAAAAGCATAGAGAATGGATTCAAAGGAATCTCCCTGAACATCTCTTCGTCCTCCGCCTAACTCAGAAAAGTCA
>JAAUUR010000510.1 GCA_012031045.1 Leptolyngbyaceae cyanobacterium SM2_5_2 | reverse complement strand
CTGACGGATTTGGGCCTGTGACCCCAGAGGAACTAGAGGTGGTGATTACCTCGGAATACAACCCGGCCCGGATTCAGTTTGCCGGTGGGGAACCGGTGTGGGTGCGGGGATGTGCTTAACCTGGGGGTTGACCCGGTGGCCCTGCTAGAGCAGCTCAAAACTAAGTTCTTGGCCGCTGGGGGGCAACTGTTTGAGCACACTGCCTTTGAGGGGGCCTGGGTGCATCCCGATGGGGTACTGGTCAAGGCGGATCAGCCCTTTAAGACCCGGCTGCTAATCGACGCTATGGGACACTTTTCGCCCATCGTCCGCCAGGCCCGCCAGGGCAAGCCCCCCGATGCGGTGTGCCTGGTGGTGGGCACCTGTGCCGCCGGGTACGGGGCTAACGACACCGGGGATTTAATTGCCTCCTTTACCCCCATTCGCCACCAGTGCCAGTATTTCTGGGAGGCGTTTCCGGCCAGGGACGGGCGCACCACTTATCTCTTCACCTATTTAGACGCCGACCCCGCCGCCTCAGCCTGGGGGAACTGTTTGAAGACTACTGGCAGCTGCTGCCCGAGTACCAGCAGATTAGCCTGGAGGCAGTTGCAGGTGAAGCGGGCGCTGTTTGGCTTCTTTCCCTGCTATCGCCAGAGCCCGTTGCGGTACCCCTGGGGCGCACCCTGGCGGTGGGGGACAGCAGCGGTAGCCAGTCGCCCCTCAGCTTTGGCGGCTTTGGGGCCATGATTCGCCATCTAGAACGTCTGACCCACGGTATTGACGAAGCCCTGGCTTGCGATTGTTTAGACGCCAATGCCCTGGGTCAACTGCAACCCTACCAGCCCAACCTCTCCGTAACCTGGCTGTTTCAGCGCTCCATGAGCGTTGGGGTAGAGCAAACTATCCCCGACCAGCAGATCAACACCATGCTGGCCGCTATTTTTGCCGACATGGCGGGATTAGGAGACCCTACCCTCAAGCCCTTTTTGCAGGATGTGGTGCAGTTTCCAGCCCTGGCCAAAACCTTGGTAGCAACTTCGCTCAAGCACCCAGCCCTAGTCGCCCAGATTATTCCCCAGGTGGGTGTGCCAGCCCTGGCGGATTGGTTAAGGCACTACGGCAGTTTGGCCGGTTACAGTGCGTTGGCGCCGCTGGCTAAACTTTTGAGTCCGGCCTATGCTGCACTACCGCCGGTTCAGCGATACTATAGCCATCGTTGGCTAGACGCACTTTCCTATGGCACTGGCCAAGACTATCACGCCTAAATGACGAACTCTGCACTACCCCGCGAACTTCTCTGCCAAGAGCTCCAGAAATCCCCTGACCAGCTTGATCTGGCTAAGGCGGCGCTCTACATTGCCCAAGAAGATTACCCTAATCTGGATATCCCGGCTCACCTGGCCATGCTAGACAACATGGCCGCGGCCCTACGCCTGCAACTGCCCCAGGAAGCCTACCCCCTCAAGATCATTCGCACCATCAACCACTATTTGTTTGATGAGTTGAACTTTCGCGGCAACACTATCGACTACTACGACCCCCGCAACAGCTTTTTGAATGACGTGCTGACCCGGCGAGTGGGTATTCCCCTGACGCTGTCGCTGGTCTATCTGGAACTGGCCAGGCGTATCGATTTCCCAATGGTAGGGGTGGGCATACCGGGGCATTTTCTGATTCGTCCCACTGTGGAGGAGATGGCTATCTTTGTAGACCCGTTCTACCAGGGCGAGATTTTGTTTGAGCAAGACTGCCGCGATCGCTCCGGCAGATGTTTGGCGAGTCAGCCCAGCTAGATATTCGCCATCTAGAGCGCATTACTCCAACGGCCTTTTTGGTACGCATGCTGGCCAACCTGAAGCTGATCTACCTGCAACAGCGCAATGTGCCTAAGGCTCTCGATGCCATCAACCGGATTTTGTTGATTAATCCACAGGCGGTATCAGAATGGCGCGATCGTGGCCTAATTTACTACCAGCAAGGTCGCCTTGCGGAGGCGTACTACGATCTGCAACGCTACCTGTACGAACATCCAGAGGCCGGCGATGCCTTTGAAATCCGCCGGGTGCTAGAGCAAATTGAACGGGTACAGGGTGACCTGTGAGTATTGAGTTTACCAAGGGATATAAGGCATTAAAATTTTTTACAGGTTGTGCAAAATCTGAGAGCGTCCAACAGTGGCTTCCTAAAGGCCAGCGGACTTCAGAAGGGCCGAACTCGCTATGGGGACAGTCCCAGCTTCACAGCCCAAATCGCGTTACACAGGCAAAAGGGTCAGTTTAACCACCAAAATTGGCACCAGACGCCACAAACCGCTCATGGGCGAAGAAATCGCCAATTAGATATAAGGAACCACACAGGACCTTAAGCGAAGCTGAGGCTGGGGCGATCACCCCTAGCGCCTCGGCTAAGGATGAATAAACCCGGCACTCGGCTAGCGTAGGACAAACGGCCTGGGCTATGGTTCCTAACGTCAGTGGCTCTGCCGACAAATGCCCCGGCACAGGCACCAGATGCAGGCGATCTCCGGGGCGTAGCAAGGCCTCAAATACCTCTCGATGATCCTTGGTTGAGAGCATCCCCATCAGCCACAGCACCGATGGCCTAGCACCTGGAGCCCCAGGGATGGCGGCCCCGGCCTGAAGAAGGCGAGAACTGGGGCTGGCCAGCCAGCTATCCACATAGCAGCGCAGCATTTGAGCGGCAGCGGGGTTGTGGGCACCGTCAATGAGCAGCGGATAGGGTTGCCCTGTCGAGTTGAGCCAGTTGACCCACTGCAATCGTCCCGGCCATTGGGCCTGGGCTAGGCCCTTGGTAATGGCCACCGTGGGGATATCCCAACCCTGCTGGCGGAGCTGGTGGCAGGTGGAGATCGCCAGGGCCGAGTTAATGAGCTGGTGCTCCCCTGGCAAGGGTAAAAAATAAGTCAATGACTCACTATTCAAGTCATAGACGGCGCTTCCATCCTGCTGCAAAACCGCAGGTGGTGGCCATAGAGTTGGGCACCCCAAGGCCGTTAAGCGCTCCTTGACAACGGCCTCAGCGTCGGCTGGTAATGGCCCAATCACCGCAGGCCGACCGGCTTTCAAAATTCCGGCTTTTTCCCTGGCAATGTTGGCCAGGGTGGGGCCGAGGCGCTGCCAGTGTTCGCGGCTAAGAGACGTAATCACACT
>JAAUUR010000509.1 GCA_012031045.1 Leptolyngbyaceae cyanobacterium SM2_5_2 | reverse complement strand
AGTTTTCATCACCAAACCTTTTTCAGATTTTTCACCTTCACAACTTGTTGTACCAGTTGCTGGGTGGATGCTTCGGTCAGCGGTTCGGCAGGAATTGCCGCCAGCCTTTCACCGCGAAGGTTCGCTTTACATTTCGCGACGCGACGTGGTGATGACGCAAAACAGTTTGTTCGGCGCGCGCGTGATTGGATACGAAATGGATCCGGCGCGCAGCGTCAACATTGACACTCCTGATGATTGGCAGATGGCAGAGCGGCTGATTGAAGTCGGCATCGGCGCGATTGATGTGGCTGGAGCAGGCGGCACCTCCTGGGCCAGAGTCGAGAGCGAACGAGCCAGCGATGCCCGCCAGCGCCGCCTTGGCCAAACCTTTGCCAACTGGGGCATTCCCACCGCCGACTGTATTCTCAACGCCCGCCGCGTTGCCCCCCACCTGCCGCTGATTGCCTCCGGCGGATTGAGGAATGGCCTGGACGTGGCCAAAACCCTGGCCCTGGGAGCCGATCTGGCTGGTTTAGCCTTTCCTTTCCTGAGGGCCGCCCATGACTCGGAGGCCGCTGTCGCCGCCCTGGCGGATGTGCTGATCGCAGAGCTGAGGACGGTCTTGTTCTGCACCGGCCAGGGGAATTTGGCTGAACTCAAGCAGGGGAAGTCGTTGGAGCGGGCTGATCCATAGAGGCTGGGGGTTAAAGTTCAAAATTCAAAGCTCAAAATTTGGTGAGGCTAACCCACCCAAAACCTGGCACCCAAAACCTAACGCCTCAATAACCTACCCCTGCCCCTCCCAGGAGGGGATGCCGAGACCTGGTGCCCAAAATCCGAAACCCAAAACCCCAAACCCAAAACAGCCTCCCCGGCCCAAAATACGCTAGTATCTGCGTACCAAGCCAAGTCATTTTCATGCTCGATTTAATCAAGTTGTCCCGGCAGATGCAGGGGATCAGTCACCACCTGACCCAGGAGGCCGAGGCGGCCCGAATCCGTATTGCCCTGGCCCAGCGACTCATGGAAGCAGCCGTGGCTTGCCAGGAAGAGCTGACGGAGAACCTGCGGCAGGGGGCGATCGCATCGCCTTTACCGCCGCCCAGCCCACCGAACCCCTCAATACCCGGATTACCCTAGCCGCCGCCCCCGAGGCCCACACCGTGATCGCCACCGATGGCTCCCAAATTTCCCCCAGCCACCATGAGATTGCCTACTGTTATTTAATCAACGTCGGTCGGATTGTATTGCACTACGGCCAGGGGCGGTTTCCCCTGTTAGATAGCCTGCCCGAGGTGATCTATCGGCCTGAAGATCTCTACATTTCGCGCCGGTGGGGCATCAGCACCGAAGAGTGGATGGGCCACCGTCGCACCGTGGCCGAGGCCGTAGTTCTGGCTGAGTTAGGGGAAGCGGTGGGTCTGGCCTCGGGCAGTTCCCATGATAATCCAGCCCTGGCCCTGGGGCGGTTTTCCGAGGCTCCCATTCTGGCCTTAGTCGATGGCTCCTTAATCTACTGGTTTTTAGACGCCCTCCCGGGGGAGGCCCGCAATCAAATCCTGCCGCCTATCCTGGCCGCCTGGGAGCGGCTTAAACAACAGGGCATTCCCCTGGTGGGGTACCTCAGCGCCTCCCGCAGCGGTGAAGCGCTGAACTTTTTGCGGTTGGCCGCCTGCCCCTTTCCCCAGCCCGACTGCCAGAGCCACTGCGGCGGGCAATCCGACCAGGCCCCCTGCGGTCAGTTCATGCCCCTGCGGGATGCCACCTTTTGGGCCACGGAACTAGAGCCTGGGCAGCGCAGCCCCTTCTGGCGTAGCTCGGCCAGTATTCTAGAGCTGTATGGTCACCACGCCGTGTATTTTGCTACCTCAACGTGGGGCCAGAGGTGGCGCGGGTAGAGGTACCCCAGTGGGTCATGGCCGATGCCGATTGCTGTGAGATGGCCCTGCGCCTGGTGCTGGCCCAGGTGCAGAAAGGCTATGGCTATCCCGTGGCCCTGGCCGAAGCCCACAACCAGGCGGTGGTCAGGGGGGGCGATCGCAGCCGATTCTTTAGTCTTTTAGAGCAAGAAATGATTCCGGGCCGGCCTGCGAAACGTCGGCACCTCCTACAAAGAAGCCCGCAAGCGCGGCAGCATTGCCTGATCATCAACTTCCTCGGTTCCCTTGGATAAGATTAATTTTCGGAATAGGATGCTTGTAGGGTGTAGTTGACGGTATCTACATTAGATTGGCCGCCGGTCTACAGCCGATCTGCGCAGTTCGGTGCCGTTGCAAAGTCTATTTCCCTCCCTGCCGCTTAGCCCCCTTGCTATGCCAACTTCTCCCCCCTGAGCCCCTGCCCCCTGAGCTACCGGGAGCTTCTCAATCCTTTCAGTTGGTTGACATGGCCACTGCCCTGGCCGGTTCATCGGCTGAGCCTGACTCTATCGATACTGCCAGCCATCCCCTGGCCCCTCCCAGGGCGTCATCCTGGCATTGCACTCAGGTTTTATCGGGGCACAGTAGCTGGGTTCGCACCATTGCCGTCAGTGTTGATGGTAAGTTCATCGTCAGTGGCAGTGGCGATAAAACCATCCGAATTTGGCACCTGGCCACGGGCAACCCAATTCAAAAAATTGAGGGCCACGGGGCCTGGGTTCGATCCGTTGCCGTCAGCCCCGACAACACCTGCTTTGCCAGCGTTAGCAACGACAACACCATTCGCCTGTGGGATATCCACACCGGTCACCCCCTGGGAGAACTGATCGGCCACACCAACTGGGTGCGGGCCGTCACCTTTAGCGCCAACGGTAAGTACCTATTCAGCGGCGGCCAAGACAATAAAATTTGCGCCTGGAAAGTCAGCGATCAGACCCTGATCCATCGGTTTAATGGCCATAACCACTGGGTTCGCTCCATCGCGGCCAGCTCTGATGGTACCACCCTGGTCAGCGGCAGTCAGGATAAAACCATTCGCCTCTATCGCCTTAAGGGCAAGGGTACTAACCATGTTCTGACCGGCCACACCGGGGAAATTCTCTCCGTGGCTGTCAGCCCTAACAACTGGCTCTTGGCCAGCGCCAGCGCCGACTGCACCGTGACGGTTTTGGAAGCTAAATAGCGGTCGCGAAATCACCTGCTTTAAGGCCCACCCGGCCCCGGTTAACTGCGTCAAATTCAGCCCGATGGTCACCTGCTGGC
>JAAUUR010000508.1 GCA_012031045.1 Leptolyngbyaceae cyanobacterium SM2_5_2 | reverse complement strand
CTGTCATGATTCCCCTGCGGCCCCAGACCACAAACCGCGATCGCAGCTCACCCAGGTCAGTATGTATGGCAAAGCCACCGCCCGACAACGGTTCTATGCGTTGCACCTCAATGCCCGTGTGAACGGGCAGGTCAAAATGGCTGGCCACCCGCTGCAAATACTCCGCATATTGCTGGCCATTGACATGCTCTCGCCGAAAGGCGACCGCCGGAGAGGTCTGCCGCGTCACTGCGTTGAGATCCAGCAGCCCAAAACCATGACTCGGGAACGACGGCGTAATCAAGTGCATCTCCTCGGGCCAGCGGCTGAAGGATGCCCCCACCTGGTGCCGTTCTAGAATGACAAACCGCTCCAGCCCCAGCTCCTTGAGCACCACGCCAAAGCCAACTCCCGCCGCTCCGGCACCAACAATGACAACATCGTAAGGAACGCTCGATTGGGCCACAGGAATACCAGACAGCATACTTATAGAATGATAATCATTATCAAACTTTCTGTCTAGGGACGGGGTTTGAACTTTGCTTATCTAGTAACGAATTTGGCGTTGCTGGACACAGATATGAATCAAAAATGCCATACCTGCCGTAGAGGCAAACGGTCGTTTTGCCTCTACCCAAATTTATGCCTCAATTCAGTTACCCTTGATTCGGCAGGGGGGCACGCCATGCGCTCCCACGGGTTGGCCTTTGGGGAGCTGAGGTTTTGTGCGTTGGATTTTCATCCTTCGGGGTGTCCCATTGGCGGCATAGACGATTGGTATGACACCTGATGCTTAACACCCCTCACCCTACCACCGCAACCGTTGTCAGACCCAGGCCAATGCAAATTGTGGCCAAAGCACTAACTAAAGCACTAACTACAGACAGTTGGTTTCCCCCCACCTGCTCGCAGTACGCCCTCGATGCGATCGCCCGCTGCGGAGCCTGGAAAGGAAGCTGGCTGGCCCTCCGCCGCATTCTGCGGATGCCACCCCTTTCATCCAGGGGGCTCACGACCCCGTGCCAGAGGTGTTTTGGACGGTGGACACAATGCCCTTAAGCCGCGCCATCGAGAAATCTGCCCAGGCTAGGTCGCGCGATCGCTAATATCTGGCCCGCCCTAGCCAGACCAAGATCTTTGTGTTAATCTTTGTAAAGAAGGCTTGAAAAAGTGAAGCCTTTACACACTTAGAGGTTGACGATCATGGAAAATAGCGAAAGCAAGTTTGGGTTTGTTAACTTTGCCGAAACCTGGAACGGTCGCCTGGCCATGCTGGGTTTTGTGATTGGGGTCGCCACCGAGCTTTTGACCGGCCAGGGCATCCTGTCTCAAATTGGCCTGATGTAAGTCACTGAGCCAACTTTAGTTTGGAAAAAGCCGGGGTGCGATGGTCGAAGACCGGCCCAAAGGGCCATCGCGCCCCGGCTTTTAGATCTCATCTACACCACGACCATACCAGCACCTCCCCCTGCTGCCCCCCGGCAGCCAAATGCTTCCCCTCAGGATGCCAAGCCAGGGTAGAAAAGCCCCCCTTAACCCCCTCTAAAATTTGCGCTGCTTCCACCGCCCCTTTCCACAAAATAATCCAGCTATCCTGGGACAGCGATGCCAAGAGGCCGGTCTCGGGCTGAAATGCCACATCCAGGACAGGGCCGTTGTGCAAGTCTAGTAGCCAGCTTTGCCAGTCTTCGTCAGGCACCAGCACCCCCATCACCACCAGATCACGGGTAGCGGCCGCCAATATCGGCGACTTATCGGCATCGGGAATATCGGCCCAGGCCAGCTGACGCACCTTGCCCGGAAACCCCTGGATCAGGGTCGGTAAATCTGCCGGATCAGTCGGGGTTTGCCGCAGTCGGTGGGCATTACTCCAGGCCAGCACCCCTACGCTGTTGTCCTGGTTGGCCGACGCCAAGTAGGCCCCCTCGGGCGACCATTTCAACCGCAAACTGGTAGCCATCAACTCCCACTGATATTTAGGGCGTTCCCACTGGGGGACGGCCCAGAAGTAAACCTGCTGCTGGGCCGAAACCGCCAGGTGCTGGCCGTCGGGAGACCAACCCAAATCCTGCCCCTGGGCAGGCAACGGTAAGGTCGCCAACATCTCAGCGCGATCGGCGGCCCAAATCTGGACGACTTTGCCGCAGTTAAAAGCCAGCCAGGGCTTCTGGGGGTGCCAGTGCAAGCGGTCAATCCAGGCGGGGGCGCATTCAAGGGTATCGACCAGTTGGGGCTCACTGTCACCGATCTGCCACAGCATGACTTCGCCTGCTTGCCCCGCTGCCGCCAGCCACTCACCCTGGCTAGAGAAAGCCAGGGCATCAATGGATCGCCCATTCTCTGGCAGTAGGGGTATGCCCAGTCCGTTGGGCAGTAGGGCGACTTCGCCGCTCCCCGAGGCGACAGCCAGCGTATTGCCCACGGGCGACCAGGCCAGGGCGGTGACGTAATCTGCCAGGGTGTGCTGATCATTGAGCTCGACCAGAGGTTTGAGGGAAAGCGCCATAGCCAAAATTTTGCTGGGCAAACGGTAGGTTGAGGAAAAAAGCCAGGTACAGCAGGGTTCAGGGTCAAAGGTGTAGGGTTTTAGGCCTGGAACCTAACATTCTGTGCCTGGCTGTCTGGCCCGCTGGGTAATCAGTGTCTGCCACGGTGTTGACCTCGAAGTTGACGCTGACCCAGCGAGGTTCAATCTGCGGAACAGGGCTGAACGCGATGGGAATGCCAAACAACTTTTGCCCTAGGGGGTCGAGTCGCTTTACGGGTAATGTCTGGCCTGAGTACCTTTCCAAGAGCGGTCGATAGCGCTGGGCGATCGTGATTTGAGTCGCTCTGCGGCCCTGGCGGGGCAGTTGATCGAGGGCTTCGCCGATCTCAAACCGCAAGCCGTCGAGATGAATGTGTTGCCGATACCAATGGCCCTCCCAATGGTGCCAGCAGCGGCCCGACGACACATGAACCAGCTCACCAGTAGTGCTGACCTCAAAAGCACCATGCCTGGGACACAAGTAAGTATCAGTGAGAAACAAAGCTGAAATGGTGCGATGACAGTGAGGGCATTGGATCTCGGGGCCAAAGGCGGGGTGGTCGATGGCGGGGGTGTGGCATGGGGTTTCTTAGGATGTGAGGTGTACGGTGTCAGGTGATAGGTGCAAGGTGTCAGGTGATAGGTGCAAGGTGCAAGGTG
>JAAUUR010000507.1 GCA_012031045.1 Leptolyngbyaceae cyanobacterium SM2_5_2 | reverse complement strand
GGCACCACCCTGGAAGATGAAGTGGCGGGCCTGATCAAACTGCGGCTTGAGCCGGAGAACCTGGCCAAGGACGTGGGTTACAGCAACGACGTCATCATCAGCAACGCCGCCATGCTCGAAAAGCCTATCAAGGATGCGCGTACGCGCAACACGCTGGCGCTGGAAATCCGCGCGCGCGTCCGCGCATACATGGATGAATTTGGCGAATTTCCCCGCGTCATACTACTGGCGAATCACGGTCTGATCGCGCTTGGGCAAACACCAAGGATGCGCTCAACGTGACGGCGAAATTCCAAATCCCGGCAGCGGTGGGGCCGCACCTCGCGACGGCTGACCTCACTGGCCTCGGCGGAAAAATCTCGTCCATAGCCGGAGGGAAAGACCAGCGAGAGCCGGTGGCTGTAGGGGTCTGCCTCCCACCCTGAGCCAGATTGAGCAGCGGGAAGGGTTAAAAACGTATCGCCAGTGGCTTCGGGATTGGCCGGATCTGGCCCGCTCTGGGGCCGTAGCAGGATGTGCTCAACAGTGTGAAAGCCCTCGCCGCTGTAGAGGGCATAAAGCTGATCCAGCGTTTGCGTGATCAGCGCTTCCGCTTCCGCTTCAGAGGCGGCAGGAGCACTGCGTAGGCCCAGCAGCGTGGCCGTTGGGATGGCGCAGCTCCACGTTGAAGGTCGTTCCCCTGCCGGAGAAATCTGATAGCTCCATCGATCCAGCCCATAGCGGATGACCTGCTGAATGGACAACCGGGCCTGGGCAATGGCCACGGCCTCATCTGCATCTGCAAAGCGGGACACGCTGCTGAGCAGCACTGCCCCAGACTGATTGGGTCTTTCCCACAGTCGCCAGAGCTTTTCGAGCAGGCCATCGTCGTCTACTTCATCGTAAATTTCAAAGTACTCGTCGAGGGGAACTATGAGCAGCTGGCGCAGCTGGCGACGGATGCCGCTTAGGTAGGCAATGCGTCGCTCCATTGAGGCTAAGGAGGTTTCGATCCGCAGGGCGACAAAGCGGGATATATCCTCATCTCTGGCGGTGGCGGCGGCGCTCTCACTGCCCCAGGTCAGGGTGCTTTCGGCCAGAATGCGGGCATTGGTGGTTGCGCTGACGGCGGCCGTTACCTGATAACGCCAGCGTCCGCTGCCAGCGCTGACAATTCTGTAGAAACTGGGTTGAGCCGCCAGTATCACCGCTTCTTCGGCGGCCATCCGGGCGGTAGCCTGGGTGTTGGCGCTATCTCTGGCTTGGATGCGAAGGTCGCCGTCTAGGGTGATTTGCCAGGTGAAAGCTGGCCCGGTGGGTTCAATCTGTAACAGGTCGGGAAAGCGCCGGAGGGGATGGCCAAAGGACTGCAATCGGCTGGCATTGAGAACCGGGGCGGCCGCCAAAAAGTTGGCTTTATCCTGGATGAGCCGGGCGTTGACCTGCTGCCGCCGGGTTTCTAGGGCGGCAAGCCGTTGTTCAGGGCTGAGTATCGCCTCACCCAGGGCCTCCGCTAGATCTTTTTGTGCCCAGCGGTGAAGCTCCTGGGCCCAGGTGACCATGTCTTCTCCCTGGCGAGCCAGCAGATGATCGAGCATCCGGTTCCGGCGATCTAAAAACTGAGTGGGGGACTCTGCCGCCGCCTGCAAGGCTCGTCGGTAGGGGTTATTAAGGTCGGCCTGGTAGCTGGCCCAGGTTTCTCCGGCCTGGCGAGGAAAGTCCTTCAGCAACTGCTCCGTGCCCGGCAGATCGAACAAGGGACGGGTGAAGTAGGTGGTTGAGGTGTCAGGGTCAGCAGAAAAGATCTGGTTAATGTGGCTGAGTTGGGTGGTCATGTCCGTCAGGAATTGCTCGAACAGGAGCAGGTAGCCTTTGAGTTGCAGCGATCGCGCCCGCACCGTTGGATTTGTACTAGCCAGCCTGCCGGTTTCGCCCACGCCGTAGAGCCGGGGCAAATCGTTTTGAACGGGGAAGTAGTCATCGATAGGCAACGCCTCCCCCAACGGCACTGGCCAGACCGGGGAAAAGCTGGCCAGACGGGTAGCTCCTTGCCGCTGGCGACCCTGGGCAATCAGTTCCTCGACTTGGGTGAGGCTGTAGGGAATGTCTAAATCGTTGCGGACGAAGGTAATCCGCGATTTCGCCAAGCTCAGCCGGGGCCGGTAGCGCTGCGTATCCACCAGCCGCAGGCAGTCTTGGGCGTCGATGGTGATCGGGCGATTGTTGACGAAGGTGCTCAGTGCCAAATCCGTCACCGCCACAATGTCGCGCCCGGTGGGGTTTTCCTGCGCCACCAGATCGGTGCCAGCGCCGCTGCGCCACTGCATAATCAACCGCAGAATGTCTGAGGTGTAGAGGGTGCCAGCGCGCGCTATGGATTCAGCACCGTCTTTTACCAGAAAGCCGTGACCCAGCAGAGGGCCATCATAGAGGGTTTCTGGGGTGGCACCCTGCTGCTGTCGCTGCTCCAGGGTATAAAAGATCATGGGGGGCGAAAAGCGCCAAATCAATGGCCAAAAAGATGTCGGCCAGGAGCTGCTCCAGTTTGGTGCTACCGGTCACTTCAATCCGGGCACGGATTCCAATCTCCTGCTGCCGCGCCACCTGCAAACGCACCGGCACCTCGCCCAGGTTGCGCCAGCTTTTCACGTAATGCTGCACCTGCAACGCGCCACTGTGGGAGTCTTGCACCCGCTGACTAAACTGCTGAATCAGGCTATCTGGTCCGGTAGTTTCCAGGGAAGTCCTGGCTGCGGCTAGAATCGGCGGGGTTGCCGCTGTGGGTTGGGCCAGGTCGTCAATAATCCTCAAAATCACCCATAAATCAACACTATCGCTGCCGTTATAGCTCACCTGCACGCGCCCAAAATAGCTCTGGGCTTCTTCTAGGGCACGCCAAGTCTCTGTGCCGAGGGATGGCATCGCTACGGCATCAATCGTATTCACCAGACCAGCCCGAAATGGAGCGGCTTCGGGATCATCCCAGTAGGGCAGAGCGACTTCCAGGCGATAGGTTTGCTCGTCTACCGATACCGTCAGCGGGTAGGTGTTGCTATTCCAGTCGGGGTTGGTGAAGGCGACCAGCACATCGTAGAGCCCCTTTAGCGTCACCGGGTTGGGCGTCACTGCGTAGGTGAAGGGGGCGTCACCCGCTTCAAGGGCCGCGTCAGAGTTTTGGTAGAACAGGAT
>JAAUUR010000506.1 GCA_012031045.1 Leptolyngbyaceae cyanobacterium SM2_5_2 | reverse complement strand
CGCCCAGGCCCAACTGCTGCTCCATTACGAGGCCGATACGCCAGTGGCGATCTGCTATCGACTGGGCTGGCCCGATGAGCAGATCTGGCTGGTGCCACTGGCGGATATGGCCGCCGTTACCCACGCCTCTGACCTGATTCGTACCACCCTCTACGTGATTAGCCCCGCCCTGCGAGAAATAGCTGGAAACGCCGCCCCTGGTCATGGGCCGAGATCTCGCCTCTACAGCCCCGACCACACGCACCTATTTCGCCCCAAACCGCAGGAGTAATGCTTGGCATGGGAGAGAAATCCGCTAGAGTGACTAAACAGCTCTTTGCATCCAGCTAGCCGCTAGGTCGCTGGTGGGGGTAGCCGTTTAGCGGGCAGGGTGAGGGAACGGCCTTTACCCGGCTGCATCGAAAGTACACACTTTGTAACCTATGAAAAAAGTTTTTGTCCTCGATACCAACGTATTGCTCCACGACCCAATGGCAATATTCAGGTTTGAGGATAACGATGTGGTTTTACCGATCACCATCATCGAAGAACTGGATCGCTTCAAGAAAGACACCGCTGACACTGGCCGCAATGCCCGCTACGTTTCGCGTACCCTGGATGAGCTGCGCCGCAAGGGTTCCCTGGTGCAGGGCATTCCCTTAGAGCAGGGCGGGTATCTCAAGGTAGCGCTCTGCCACCGCGATACCCTGCTGCAACTCCCGGCTGAGCTAGAGGGCGACCAGGGAGACAATGCCATTCTGGCCGTGGCGATGGAGTATCGTCACCACCACGACCTGCCGGTGGTACTGGTCAGCAAGGATACCAACCTGCGCATCAAAGCCGATGCCCTGGGGCTGGTAGCTGAGGACTACGAAACCGACAAGGTCAATATCGACGACCTCTATACTGGCACCATTGAAGTCATGGTGCCAGCCGCCACCATGAGCCAGTTATTTAGCGAGGGGCACCTGCATCTGGATACGCCCCTGTATCCTAACCAGGCCGTTACTCTGGTGGATGAGTCTAACCCGGCTCACACGGCTCTGGCGGCTGTGCGGGGCAATAGCGGCAAACTCCTGCCCCTGGCCAAACTGCCCCACGCGGGGGTGTCGCGGGTGCAGCCTCGCAATCGAGAGCAGCGGTTTGCCTTTGAATTGCTCCTGCAAGACTCCATTGCGCTGGTGACGCTGGTGGGCAAGGCGGGGACGGGGAAGACTTTGCTGGCGATCGCCGCTGGTGTCCAAAAAGTAGCGGATGAACGCCTCTACTCGCGTCTGTTGATCGCTCGCCCCATTGTGCCCCTGGGTCGAGACATTGGCTACCTACCCGGCGATCTGACCGAAAAACTCAACCCCTGGATGCAGCCCCTCTACGACAACTTTGATCTGATTTTTGGCACCCAAGACCTGCGGGGCCGACCCGACCACTGGCGGCGCGGCCACGAAGAAATGATCGACCAGGGGCTGCTACAAATTGAACCCCTCACCTACATTCGAGGCCGGTCAATTCCCAAACAGTTCCTGATTGTAGACGAAGCGCAGAATCTCACCCCCCACGAGGTGAAGACCATCCTCACCCGGGCTGGGGAAGGCACCAAAATTGTGCTGACGGGTGACCCCGACCAGATTGATAATCCCTACGTTGATGCGGCCAGCAACGGCCTGACCTACGTGGTTGAGCGGTTTAAGGGGGAAGCCCTAGCCGGGCACGTAACCTTAACCAAGGGAGAGCGATCGGAACTGGCGGAGCGATCTGCCTTATTGCTGTAGGCGCTGGCTGGGTAGGTACTAACGGTAGGATCCAGAATTCAGATCCAGAATTTCCTACCCTCCTGGCTCCTGCCTCCTGACTCCTGCCTCCTCCCCACCAGCAGCCTACAGGTTATCAGGCTTAAACAAATGCACGCTGTCCCGGCCATCGGTGTCCTGTAGAAAAACTTTCACCAACTCATCCTTGGCGGTGGGCAACACCCGACCTACGAAGTCGGGGTGGATGGGTAGTTCTCTATGGCCGCGGTCAATCAGCACCGCTAGGCGGATGGCGCTGGGGCGACCGTATTCAATCACGGCGTTGAGGGCAGCTCGAATGGTGCGCCCACTGTAGATGACGTCATCGACTAACACTACGGTTTTGTTGGTGATGTCGAAGGTAATTTTGGTGCGGGCCGGAGTGCGGGTGCTGATTTTGTCTAAATCATCCCGATAGAGGGTGATATCAATGGCGCCCACTGGCAACTGCACACCCTCCAGTCGTTGAATTTGATGGGCCAGCATGTGGGCTAGGGGCACGCCACGGGTGTAAATGCCAAGCAGTACAAGGTGATTCAGGCTGCCCGCCCGCTCAACCACCTCCGACGACAGCCGATTCAAGGTGCGGCGCATCTCTTCGGCGGATAGAATTTCAACCACATTACTGCTAGCACTCATGGGTGGGGGCATTAATAAGATTAGTAGGATTCGCTATTGACGATAGAGTTAGGTAGCACCCGTACGTTGGCAAGACCGACCCACACTATAGCCGACTCAGCCCTGTGGTTACAGCTACTTATCCTTCACTCCTTACAAAAGAAGGATATCAACGCAAACCAAAGCCCGAACCTAGACGGTTCAGCCGCCAGAAGATCGCCAACTCCTAACTCCTAGCTCCTAGCTCCTAACTTCTAGCTCCTAACTTCTAGCTCCTAACTTCTAGCTCCCAACTCCCCCTAAAAAAACTAAAAATGCTGAAACCCCCGGTTAAAAGACAACTCCAGCCGATTGTGGGGGTAACGACGGGGCATCAAGTACCAGGTAAACCGATTTCTCTGAAATAATCTGACCGATGATGGCGCTGCCTTCGCCGAGCTGGGCTTGCAGCGCCGTTGCGATTGCCGCTGGCAAACATAGCACCAGCTCAAAGTCTTCCCCCCCGTAGAGGCACCAGTCCAGGGATTGCTCAGGGCCAACCCAGGCGGTTAAGGCTGGGTCAATGGGCAGTTGCGTCTGGTGCAGGCAGGCACCAACGCCGCTGGCCTGGCACAGGTGCAGTACGGCATTGGCCAGGCCATCGCTGGAGTCCATAGCGGCAATGACCTGACCATTGGGAGTGTCCGCTAACAGCACTCTGAGGGGAGAAATCACATCCAGGCGGGGGGTAGGACGACGGTGGGCTTGAATCCACCGATTCCGATCTGCCAGGGCCACGCCGTTGCCTTTGTG
>JAAUUR010000042.1 GCA_012031045.1 Leptolyngbyaceae cyanobacterium SM2_5_2 | reverse complement strand
GGCATGCTGTAGTGTTCTTTGGAGCCCTTGCCAGTGTGAGGCTTGGCTCGAGATTGCGTCCATTCAGTTCGTTACATTTGATGAGTTGGATTTGCAAACCAACAGCGATGACAGAGTAGTTTGGCGATTAGCTCAAAAGAATCAGATGATTTTGCTGACGGCTAATAGAAGTATGAAGGGCAAAGACTCGCTAGAGCAGGTCATGCGTGAGGAAAGTACAGCGGAATCATTACCCGTAGTCACAATCAGTAACGCGGATCGGCTGCTCAGCGATCCTGATTATCGAGGTCGGTGTGTTGAAAGCCTGGTTGAGATTGCGCTCAGCATTGATAGCTATAGAGGGGTGCAACGAGTCTTCATTCCCTAGCAGACAAGGAGGAAGCGCCATATATCGGTGGGTCGGCGCGGCATAACACTACGTGGCAGCGGACGGGCGAAAGCTGCTGGTGATAAATTCGAGGTTGTTTGCCGCCGCTGCACTTCACCGTTATGCCGCTGAGTCCTCGGAAGAGACAGTGCCCATAGGTTATCTTTAGTACTCGAATTTGCGCAGACAGTACAATAGATATTGACGCTCATATGTAGTGGGTATGGATAAACCTGAAGATATTGCGAAGCTACTACCCTTAAATGAGATATATAAAGACCTTGCTCAACCAGCAGCAAAGCAAGTAGGAGGAGCACTTGAATCCACTGCAAAAGTAGCTCGGTTGCTGCTTGCTCCCCATCGAATATCTTGCTGCTCAGAGCGATCGTTGGCAAAGATATCTTGAGCGTATTGCTAAGCAAGTACCTGAAGAAAGGCGTATTAAGGCACACCCACAAGTTGCAGGACCAGTTCTTGAGGGACTTCGATATGTTGATGAATATAATGTCATCGCTGATTTATTTGTCAATTTATTAGCACGAGCGATTGACCATGACCGTGTTAGTGAGGCTCATCCAGCTTTTGCAAGTATTATTTCTCAGTTAAGTTCTGATGAAGCACAAATTATTTTTTGGCTTCAAAAAAAGCATTATGTCTACCGCCAGTATTCGGCTTTCAACTCTGAACAAGGAACTTTTTCAGCGAGGCAAGTCATTGAAAATGAGTTTCCTACTGGCAGACTCATCTTTCCTGAAAATTTTTCAGTCTATATGGATCACCTCTACAGTTTGAATCTAGCTGGAATTTGGCAAGAAGGTAATCAAGAACCAATTTTTGAAGGAGAACCCGCTATTCAGACTGGGGTCAATATTACAAGCTATGCTCAGTTAACTTCTTTTGGCAGGATGTTTGCTAAAGCTTGTGTTCCTGAAGAATTGCCAGATTCAGTAATTAAATCAGGCGAGACTGCATAATAGCCTCTGAGGTGAACCATGAATGCACAACTAATGATCCAACCCTCTTCTTTTATTGATGCTGGTATTCAAATTAAGCCTGTTCGAGGGCTTTTCTTGTTTAAATTTAGTGAAGACTTACAAGAGCGACTAGAGGGCCTGAATGAGAAACAGCGAGAGTCACAGTTATCATCCGATGAAGCAGTAGAACTGACTGGAATTTTGGAACTCGATCGGATTTTCACACTTCTTAACGCAAAATTATTGCTGAGTCTACCTAGGTATGGCGATTCCAAAAGAAATGCGGCAGCAGGTTCGAGAACGGGCTAAGTATCTGTGTGAATACTGCCATTCCTCGGAAGCTGATTGACTGACAAAAGCTGGTCCTTATCGGTCTGAAACGCTTGTCAAGTGTCAATTGTAGCGAATGATAAAAGAAGTGGGAGCCCAGCCATCTAGAATTAGATACCACTCAAATTATAGAAAAGCTGTGAAAAAAACTCCCACCTCTACGATGCCTTGAAAGCCTGGCTGGGTCAAGGCACATCCTGGATGCACCTGGGTCATCTGACTACCTGCCTGTGGCTGGTTGCTGCGCTGATTCAGACAGGTGAAGTGAGCCTGACAAAGTGGGTAAAGTACGTCCCGTGCCGAGGGCAGTACGCCCAAAGTCGTCAGCGTCGGATTCGTCGCTGGTTGGGCCACTCCCGCATCAATGTTCACCGGCTCTCCAAGCCCATCATCCAAGCGGCGCTGGCGACCTGGGAAGACCCATGTCTGTATGTGAGCTTAGACACGACGCAGTTTTGGGATGAGTACTGTCTGATCCGCCTAGCTGTCGTCCATCGGGGGCGAGCCCTACCGCTGGCATGGCGGGTGCTGGAACATGCCAGCGCTACGGTTGCGTTCAGTGAGTATCAAGAGATGCTGACTCATGCGGCTCGCTATTTGCCCCAAGGGGTGAAGGTGATTCTGTTGGCAGACCGAGGATTCATCCATACCGATGCAATGAGTGCCGTGCGCCGCCTGGGCTGGCACTATCGCATCCGGCTCAAAGGCAACACTTGGCTGTGGCGCTCCACTGGGGGATGGATACAGCCTAATACCGTCCATCTGGCGCTTGGTGAAGTGCGCTGCTACCACAATGTCAAACTCCATAAGCAACAGTGGTATGGCCCAGTTCACGTTATCTTCGGACGTAACAATCTCAATGGTGAACTCTGGGTCGTTGTCAGCGATGAACCCACTACAATACAGACGTTTCAGGAATACGGACTCCGCTTCGATATCGAGATAAGCCAGCCTGAATACCCCCATAAACATCTGAGGGTTGATGCAGGATTTGCTTGGCTGAGAACGATGGGTCAGTCATGGTCGTACTCCTTGCTTTCAAATTATAGAGACGTATTGGGAGACTCAGGCATGAGGGCAATAGCGGGCACCTCACCCCGCCAGCGTTGACGCAAGATTTCACCGAAGGGTTGTTGCCGATGGGCTTTTAAGCGTTCTATCTCGGTCTCATCAGCCCAAATAATCCAGTGTTTAGGCCAATTGGGCTGCTGTCGAGCCTTGACCCATCCTCGTCGAACCCAGTCGTACAGCGTCATGGTGGGCATGTCTAAAAGACGGGCCAACTCGGGGAGCCACCACTCTGAGGCGGCCAGCGTTTCAGGGGTAGGTTTTTGGCGAGGTGGAACGAGGTTGAGACGGCGCATGAGCGACCGAATCCCTTCGGAATTGAAGGTCTGGCGCTGCTTTGGGGGTCGAAATCCCTCGTGATTCAGAGTTTGGGTAATGTCGTCAGTGCTCAACCCAGCCTGGACTAACTGCTCAAGGCGCTGACACAATTGAGCATAGTTACTCAGTTGCGTCCATTTGGCTACAGGACGGATGATAGTGGCCCGATGGCTTGCGCCACCCACCCAGTTCAAGACGACCTCAACCACCTCAGTGTCCCCCGCTACGGTGACGTGAATCGATTGAATCACTTGACGAATAATCTCTTTGCGCTGCCCTTGAGTCGTGGTGTCAGCGGCCCACAACATCGGCAAGTGGTCAGCCAATTGCCGAATGACCTGCTTGTCCGCCTCGGAGAGGTGTTTGGGTTGCTGATGACAAAAGCGTTGATACTCGTCTTGCAGCTGTTGATGCGCGAGCAATTGGGCGTCCCAGTCTTGAGCTAATTGACGCGCCACCAACCGATTCTCGGGTTCGAGCAGACGGTAATGTCGTCCGGCTCGCTCAGCTTCGAACGCCGCACGTTCAAGTCGTTGTTGCCACAGGTGATCTAACTCTGCCCTATCGTGTTCCAAGTGGAGGGCGGCTTCGAGAGATAACTCCAGTGCCGCCGGTTCCAGGGCGCGTAAGACTTGCTCGACCACATACTGATCCAAGCAAGGCCCGGATAAATACTGACAGATTTCGCCGCCGTAATCGGTCGCCTCGCGGCAACAGGTGTAGCGATAGTGCCGTTTCCGATGGTATTGAACCACCATCCGGGCTCCGCATCTACCACACACTAAGAGCCCCGATAACAGGGAATCCCCCTGACGGGTAATGCCCAACGTATCGGCGCGAGTTTGATTAGCCTGAAGTTGGCGCACATTTTGCTGATACTGTGCCCAGCTAATGTAAGCCGGGTGATGATCTTGAATCAGCACGGGCCAGTCCTCAGGCGGGGTCACGACGCTACCCGTGTACGGACGACCGGCTTGGCGCTTTCGCGGGTCACTATGGCTGCGACCATAGGCATAGGCTCCGGCATAGGCCGGATTTTTGAGCAGGTTTTGTAAGGTCGTGCGGTTCGGACGCCGCCAGGTTAACTCGCCTTTGTGTGGCCCAGAAAAGACCCGTACGCCCATCTGAATGTGATGTGTCACCAAGTAGCGCAACACGGCGTTCAGCGTACCTAACTCGTCGAATTTCCGAAAAACAAGCTTGACGATGTCTCGGGCTTGTTCGTCGGGTTCAAGGATGATCTCACCCGAGGGCCGACGCCCATAGCCGATGGGTGCGTGAAAGCCGAGTTCTCCTCGCTGGGCTTTATTGAGCTTCCCCTGAACCAATCGTTGTTTCAGAATATGCAGTTCTGCTTCGCTCATGGTGCCTTTTAAGCCCAGCAGGAGGCGGTCGTTGTACTGGCTGGGGTCATAGATGCCATCGAGATCCGCTATCAGGGTGCCAAAGAGCGCACAAATTTCCAGGAGCTGATGCCAATCCTTGGACGACCGGGCCAGCCGTGACATCTCGACGCCTAAAATCAGGCCAACGTGATTCAGGCCCACTTCAGCCACCAGGCGCTGGAATCCACGGCGATCCTCGGCACTACTGCCGGACTTGCCTAAGTCCTCATCAATCGTCAGAACGCGATCTGATAGCCAGCCCAAGGCTTCTGCATGATGGACTAACCCATACTGGATACGGGTCGATTCTTGGTGATCTAAGACTTGCTGCAAGGTCGATTGACGGACATAGACAACGGCGAGGCGATCCAGATGATGAGCCTGGATTTTCCCGCTCTGCCACGCCCCTAGCTCAGTCATGGGAGTCATGACTGTCCTCCTGCTGTCTTTGAACCGCCAATTGACTGGCCAGCATTTGACTGAAAATCCAGACCAGTCGCTGGCGGGTCGCTAGCGGCAAGGTCCCCCACAGGGGCACTTGGGCTATCAGATGAGTAGGCGGGGGGGCTCGATTCGCTCTGACATAGGGCACCTTCTTGCTGGGTAGACAGATGAGTTGCCTTAATTTTGGCAATCACGCTGACTAACTGCTGCAAACTCTCTAGACTCAGTTTCGGTGGTTGGGCATCCTCTGTGTTTATGGGGGTATCCTGGCTGCCAGACTGAACAGCTCTTCAAAGATTGCAAGACCGGCGGCTATCACCTGGAGGATACCAAGGTAAATGACACTCGGTTTTTGGCCTTAGTGTTGCTCATTGCTCTGGCTTACAGTTGGGCCACGATGCACGGGCAGCAGATGAAACACCTCGGGGTAGATCAGTATGCTGGGCGTATCCAAACGCACCACGACAAGACGCCTCGACAGAGTGATTTTAGCCTGGGTCTCTATGGCCAACGGTGGCTCTATGCCATGGAGCTATGGCCGACTGGGTGGCTCCAATTGATCGCGCTCAAGCCCCCACAAAACAGCGCTATTTTCAGCGCGGCTTCTATGCTCTATCCCTGATCCAGCAAACTCTCTAGCTATGTTGTCACCCTTTAAGCCGTTAGCGGCAGCGGACGGTAGATGGCGTTAACAAAATTCGAAAATTCTACGACGCACAATGCGGCACAGGATTTGATTTTTAAGGCTCACTCTGGCTTCTGAATTATTCGCTCCAACTGACGCTGTTTCGCTTTGGGGTCAATGCCCAACAATCGCACATGGTCGCTGGGATGATCTGCTAAAAACTGCTCCACCTGGGTTAGCACCTGGGCCTCATGGGTGCTCGCGATCGTCGGGCCACTCTGCCAGGAACCCACCTTAAATCGCCGCGCATCAGCAAATTCCAAGCCAATGTAGTGTCCCTGGCGGAGTTGCTGCCGGATCACGTCTACGATGTCTGCCTGTAGCGAGTGAGCTGCCTGGCCATTTTGGTGCATCGCCCGAGCGCCATTACCAGAGGCCGAATTCTGCAAAGGGGTAGCGCAGATGCCATCGTTTGCACAGCGATACCCGGCTCGCAGGGCCTGGTTGATTTCGACCACATGGTGAGAAAAGGGCGATGGTCAAAGACCGGCCTCCGGCCATCGCTCTCGTTAGCATCCGGTAGGCGATCGGCAACGGGGATTGCGGTGGTTGATCAACCTGATGGCGCAATCTACTGACATCGGCAGTCATAGGAGCGTTGCAGCGTTATTAGCCTTCTATATCGAGCCATTGTTAAGCAAACTATAATCAATGAAATAGAACTGCTTTGGCGCAAAGGTATGATCGCGATCGCACCTATCAAATCACTACCAGATGGCTCAGTGGCCACGATTCCAATGAGCTGGGCAGATTACCAGCAACTGGCTGCAAGCAGAGGCGATCGCAGTACTCCGCGTCTTAAATATGCTGATGGATACCTGACCCTCAAGATGCCAACCTTTGAGCACGGCCAGCTAGATGCCATTGTGGCTGATTTAATTGTCGCTCTCCTCAACCAGCAGCTCTGCGATTACGTTCGCACGACGCCCGTTACCCTGCAAATTCCTGAACAAGCAGGCATCGAACCCGATCATTGCTTTTGGCTCAGCAACTGGGCCGCTGTGAGCGGCAAAAGTCGAATTGACTTGGTCACTGATCCGCCACCCGACATTGCCGTTGAAATCGATGTGACTAACTTTACGAATATTGCCGATTACGAACGTTTTAAGGTTCCCGAAATATGGCTAATTCGAGGGAATGTTCTAGTCATCTTTGGCCTCACATCGGGGGGATACACTCAATCCGAGTCTAGTCAGTTTTTCCCAGATACTGCTATACCGCAACTCTATCAGCAGGTGATCGCAGCTGTTGCCGAAGGTGCAAGTCCTCCTAGAGCCATTCGATCAATCATCTAAATCGCGAGCACAATAGAGACAGGAACCGCCAACGCATGCATTCTTGAAACAAGCTGCTCGCTGCCTTTCGAGGGTGCTGGTGAGATCGCAGTTGGATTGGTTGATGGTGCGATCGCCGCAGGCCGGTCTTTGACCATTGCCAACCCGATCCAACAGCACCAAACGGCTCGACAACAGCGTGACTTTGCAGCGGCGGATGATATTCGCGATCGGCTGGCGGCGGTTGGAATCTCAGTGGTTGACCAACCAGATGGCGAAATCCGCTGGCATCGACAGTGACAGATAGATGTAACATACACTTCATCACTCCTCAAGATTTAATCTTCGAAGCTTACTCTGGCTTCTGAATCATTTGCTCCAGCTGACGCTGTTTTGCTTTGGGGTCAATGCTCAACAATCGCACATAGTCGCCGGGATGGTCCGCTAAGAACTGTTCCACCTGGGTTAGCACTTTGGATTCATGGGCGATCGCGATCGTCGGGCCACTCTGCCAGGAACCCACCTTAAATCGCCGCACATCAGCAAATTCCAGGCCAATATGGTTTCCCTGACGGAGCTGTTGCCGGATGATATCTACGATATCTGCTTGTAGCGGGTGAGCTGCCTGGCCATTTTGGTGCATCGCCCGAGCGCCATTACTGGAGCCATTATTGGAGGCAGAATTCTGCAAAGGGGTGGCGCAGATGCCATCGTTGGCACAGCGGTACCCAGCTCTCAGGGCCTGGTTGACTTCGACCACATGGTGAGAAAAGGTGCGATCGCTCTCATTAGCATCGGGTAGGCGATCGGCGGCCTGTTGGGTCGTAATCACCGCTCCTGATGGTACATACTTACCGGGGGGAATTTCCACATCCTGAATCAGGACATGCATCATCACAATGCACCCGTGGCCCACCTGGGCATTAAACACCGTCGAGCGAAAGCCGATAAAACACTCATTGCCAACGTAAGCGGGGCCGTGGATCAAGGCCATGTGGGTAATACAGGTGTCGTAGCCAATCCACACCGAGTAGGCTTGCTGGTCATCGCCCAGGACACGCCCCTGCTCTAACCCATGGATAACCACCCCATCTTGAATATTGGTATTCGCCCCAATATAAAAGGGAGCCCCTTCATCCGCACGAATGGAGGTGTTGGGAGCGACGATGACATTTTCGCCCAGTTGCACATCCCCAATCAGGCTGCACTGGGGATGGACATAGGCCGAGGCCGCAATGGTGGGCTGATCCAGGTCGTGGTCCCAGGGTGTGGGTGGGGCAGGTTGATGACGCAGCGGCATGATACTTGTCCTCGGTTCACAGTTGAGTAGGATTGGGCGCATCCCCGTAGACGGTGGCGGGGTCAAAGGTCTTGGCGGTTTCCGTAAAGGTGAGGGCAATGGGCCAATTGGCCTCAATATCCCCCTCGCCAGGGGAAATCTGGCGGTAGAAGCACGACCGATAGCCCACATGGCAACTGGCCCCAGAACCAGCTACCGTCACCCGTAGCCAAAGGCAGTCTTGGTCATCGTCGATCAGTAGTTGCTGCACCCGCTGTACCAGCCCGCTGGTGGCCCCCTTATGCCAAATCTGCCGACGGCTGCGGCTGTAGTAATGAGCTTCGCCAGTTTCGATAGTTTTGAGCAGGGCGGCTGCGTTCATGTAAGCGTGCATCAGCAGTTCGCCGGTTTCGGCATCGGTGGTGACGACGGGAATGAGACCGCTGGCGTCAAATTTAGGGGCCAACAAACTCCCTTCCTCAACAGCTTCGACTGAGTTGCGGGTAGCGAACAGAGGAGACATATAGGAAGAGCAATTACATGAGAATGATAATCATTATTGCACAATAGGGTTTACAGCTTTCGCGCTATCCCAGCACGGCACCGCCCCAGGCCAGTACCACAGAGAATAGAATCGCCGCGATCGCCTGCCGCGCCATCAACCCCGCCGCAAACCACACCCGACTGCTCGCGGGCAATGGTCAGCGCCGTCACCAGGCAGGGCAGCAGCACCCCCGCCAAATACACCCCAGTCAAAATTTGCAGCGGCGTCAGTACCGAAAGGGTGCCGGGTTCGGCAAACAGCAGCAGCCCATCCTTGCGAATTGAGGCCAAAATTACCGGCAAAGCGGCCTCGGGGGGCAAGTTAAACAGGCCCATCAGCGGGTTGATCAGCCGGCCAGGGTGGTAATTAGGCCAAGCCAGTCCAATACTGAGGCAATCAGGGTGATCACCAAAAGATGGGAATGGCATTGGCAAAGAACTGGCTGAGGGTTCCCTGGGTTTCGCGCCAGATGGCCGACCAGCGAGGCACCTCCAAAAACGTGCGCCGTCGATCATCAGGGTGTTGTGGACTGAGCGAGCGGCTTTGGGAGAAATCAACGGGTATAGACCAGGGTGGTCAGGGTCAGGTAAGCCAGGTAGGGCACCACCAAACCGGGCAAATTAGCCGCACTGAAAACCCCCAAGGTGGCCCCAAACTGGTAAGAACAGGCCGAACCAAAGGCGATCGCACTGATACAGGTCTGCCGCGAACACCCCGAGCAGGCTCGAGTACTGATCACCGCAGGCACATTGCAGCCAAAGCCCATGATCACCCGCACCAGGTCGCGTCCCGAGAGCCCAAATGGTCGCAGCCACGGGTGCAGGGCCACGGTCAACCGCTCCACCAGCCCACTGGCCTTGTAAGCCCCCAAAAACAAAGCGTAGAGAACCACCGTGGGCACCGCCCACACGAACAACAATGGCCCCATGGTGACCAACCCATAGCGACCGATCAAAATCTCCTGAGGTAGAGAGGGCAATGGCGACAGGATCGGCACCAGCGGCGCTAGTTCCGCTTGCACCAGGGGCTCCAGTACACCCGCGACACCATTGGCCACCCAGACCGCGACCACCGCAGGCAACAGCAGCAGTGCGATCGCCAGCAGCCCACCCCAGCGCGGATGTTCTAGCCAGGTGGGAGCCGGTTCAATGCGCCAGCCCGCCGGAATTGGTTGCCACTGCTGGGGAAATGGGGTCGGACTTTGCAGCGCCTGCAAAATCTGCTGGCGTTGGCTGGGGTGGATCTGGCGCGCATCTACCGGCATAAACCTCACCTGAGAGGCCTGCTCCCAACGACGTACCACCTGCCGGGTAAAGTCAGAGGGCAGCACCTTATCCCAAAAGGTGATCACCACCAGCCCCTGTTTCCCCGCCACCAGCGGCAGCAAATCGGTCAGGTCTTCATCCACATGGGTGGCTTTGATCACCAGCAGGATGGTGTCATGGGTCTGGAGTTGGGCCAGGGCGGTGCGGGTAGTGGCGGCGTCAGAGCGAAAGAGAATACCGGGAGTATCGATCAAAGTATCGGCTCCGGTCTGATAAATTTCGCAGGCCAGGGTTGATCCCTGAATGTTGCTGCTGGTGGGGAACTGCCCGGTGAGCGCCGCGACCAGCGCCGACTTGCCGGTACTCTCTTTGCCAACGATGACAGTGGTGCGTTGGGTGGGTGGGGAAAGGGACATGGATGGGGTGGGGAGTGGATGGGCGGATGGGCGGGTCGTGGTTCACGGTTTAAGGTTCACGGTTTAAGGTTCACGGTTTAAGGTTTAAGGTTCACGGTTTAAGGTTTAAGGTTACCCCTGTTAAGGTGATCATTCGTACTATCGCGGTCGATTGGATAGGCTAAAGCTGTTACCCATGACCGCTTGGAGTTGATGAGTTAGCGTCCGATGATAACCGCTTTATTCGAGCAATTTGTTGAAGCCAGTGCCCCGAGCGTCATGATGCGTGCGCTGATGGAACGAATCTTTGCTCCTGACAAGCTAGATGCGTTGTTTGAGCAAACCGCAGAGCGACAGTACACGCGCGAGTTGTTATTTTCCAGCGTCGTGGGATTGATGAGCCTGGTGGTCAGTGGCATACATCCCTCGGTGAGTGCGGCCTACAAAGCGCTAGAGAAGCTCGTCGGGGTCTCTAGACCCGCTCTTTATGGCAAACTCAATGGCCTAGAACCGGCGATTAGTCAGGCCTTAGTGCGCTACAGTGACGCTGAATTAAGACCACTGGTAGCCGCCTTAGGAGCCTCGGCCCCGGCTCCCTTACCGGGCTATGCCATTCGAATTGCCGATGGCAATCTCTTAGGTGCCACAGAGCATCGCCTCACGGTTTTGCAACCGACGCGCGCTGGAGCCTTGCCGGGGAAATCCATTGCCGTGTTAGATCCCCAGTATCAGCTGGTCAGCGATGTCTTTCCCTGTGAAGATGCCCATGCGCAAGAGCGTTCACTCTTGCCCCAGGTCTTGGCGACGGTGCAGGCGAACCAGGTATGGATTGCAGACCGCAATTTTTGTACCGCCGACTTTCTCTCAGGGATAGCTCAACGCCAAGGGTATTTTATCATTCGCGCCCATCAGAACTTGCCCTGGCAGGAACTAGAGCCTCTCCAGGAGGTCGGAAGCTCCGCGACAGGAAGTGTTTGGGAACACCCCGTGCGCTTAGCGACTCAGCAGGGACATGCCCTGCCCATGCGGCGTATCGTGGTGCACCTTAAGCAACCGACCCGTCATGGCGACCTTGAGGTAACGATTTTCACCAACGTACCGGTAGAGATAGCCGATGCTCCCACGGTCGCTGAGTTGTACCGCTCTCGGTGGACCGTTGAAGGGATGTTTCAGGTGATTACCGATGTCTTCTCCTGCGAACTCAATACCCTGGGCTATCCCAAGGCCGCCTTATTTGTCTTCTGCATCGCGGTGGTGGCCTTTAATATCTTGTCTACGCTCAAAGCTGCGCTGAAGGCCGTCCACGGGGTGGGCAAACTTGAGTCGGGCTTGTCCGACTTCTATCTCGTGGAGGAAGTTCAGGGTACCTTCCGGGGCATGATGATTGCCCTGCCGCCCCCGCTTTGGCACCCCTTTGCTCAGATGCCAGTCGCCACTTTTGCCGAGTCCCTGAAAGCTTGGGCTGCTCAGGTCGACCTCAAACGCTTCTCCTCTTCGCCCAGAGGTCCGAAAAAACCCGCTAAAAAGGAGCCGTTTGATCCGAAGCATCCCCATGTTGCCACTGCTCGTCTCCTCAAGCAAAAGGAGAACAAACGTTCACCTTAACAGGGGTAGGTTTAAGGTTTAAGGTTCAAAATTTAAGACTGGGACTGGTGGGCAATGCCCACCCTACGAGGCTCGAAATCCAAGCCCCAGAACCCGAAACCCAATCAGGCTGAAGGTTGCCTTGGTTAAACTACTTATACCCTGATGCTTGAGCTTGAGGTACTGAAAGAAAGCCCCAATGCCAGACAGGTCTGCCCCTTGGTGACGCTGATTTGGTAAGACTGTGGATTAACTGTCGTGGCGACAATCAGCATATCTTTATAAAAGCGGGTGCCATCGATGGTGCAACTGCCTTCCAGGATAAGCAGGTAATTGCCGACGTACCCATGGCTCTCGGATGACGTACTTTTAATAAACTGAGAACTGATGCCGCCCGTCGGGTCGAGGGGAACGGTGTATAAAGAGATCCCGGCCTGGGCCGCCTCAAACGGGTAGAGGGCGGTTAAATCAGGAACAGCGGTATCAATGTGTACCGGGGTATAGTCCTGAATCAGGTCTGTATTGGCGAAGTTTGGGGGCGAGGCATAGGCCAACAGGAAGAAGCCGCTGCTGGCTGAAAGCTCGTGGCCGCTACCGGGTGGGTTGAAGTACAGCGAACCCGTAGGATAAGCCCCCTTAGCATCGGTTTGGCTGCCCTGATGGTGTAGACAGCTTCGGTCATGGAATGGTAATGCCGCCCCACATGGCCATCGGGGGTGGTGTACCACAAAATGCTGATGTGCTGGGTATCGGCCTTGCCAGCAAGAATCAGCTTTTCTAAATTGGGCCTAAAGGTGAAAAAACCGTAGGCCGTAGGGTTAGCGGTCAGCTCATGGAGATCGACAATAGTTGAATTGCTCAGACCAGACCCATGGCTATCCCAGCGATCGCAGATTAGGGAAGTTCATAGCCCAGCCTTGTCAATTATCTTGTCAATTATAAGTAGCCATTTAAGGGACTCAGGGCCTCGTAGGTTTGCAGCAGCTGATCGGAGAAACCTGCCTGGGTAATCTCTGCATCGCTGAAACGACGGCTGGCCACAAAGCTTTTCAGGCGCAGTAGATCAATGGCCGGGTGGTCGGCACTGTAGCCTCGGGGAGCAGTTTTGAGCGCCCCCTCGCGATCCAGCCCGGTGGGGAACATAGCCGTAAACTTGGGCTGGCCGAGAATTTCTTCCAGGGTGCCATAGTCCTCATCGATTTTTTCGCGGATGGGTTGCAAAACATCCGGGGGAGGCATGTAAATCCCCCCGCCGGCCAGGCTGTTGCCCGGTTCAATGCGCAGGTAATAGACGGGGGAGGTGGCCCCGCCCGTAGCGATCGCGCCGCTAAAGTCGGTCTTGTAGGGGGATTTATCCTTAGAAAACCGCGTGTCTTTGTAGATGCGAAAAACTTTGACGGTTTTAGGATCATTCAGCCGCCGCTGCACCGCCAGATCAAAGTGAGCCACCTGGGCGGCGATGGTATTCAGGAACTCAGTAAATTCTTTGGCTAAGGTTTTGTATTCTTCCTTATGGGCCTGGAACCAGTCTTTGTCGTTATTTTCGGCTAGCTGGCTCAAAAACACCAGGGTGGATGGGTTGATCATGGGAAATGATGTCTCTCGGGTTTTATGAACCTATATCGGAGGCGGTTTGAAAAGGGCTATCCCAGGTGTAGTTTGTCGCTAGGGGACTGCTAAAGCGCTGGATTTTGAATGAAATTGGCCAATTCCCAAGGTGTAATTTAAGCCGCTCTAGGCTTGTCAAACATCTGTTTAGGCCTGGTCGAAATTCAGTAAAAACTGGCAAAAATCGTTCACCTCCTGCTCCAGTGCTCCATGGCAGACTGGGAGCTGATCGATGAGTGCCCCTACCTGTTCAGGATAAAGTTCAAAACCGTAACGGTGCATACTCATTTTGTAGCCGCGCCGCCAGCACATTGTAGGTACTCATAGAGGAATTCCCTGGGAGATCGCGGCCCGCAAATAGGGGCTAGCGGTCTCTACGGGCACCAGGTCGAAGGAAAAATCGGGCAGTTCTAGCAAACAGGCGACGGCGGCAATGTAGTCTTTAGTCCCTAAGTCCCAAACGGCTAGATCCACATCCGACATTTCGTGAAATCCTGCAGCATCAAGCACAGACCCAAATAAGACCACTCGACTGATACTAAAATTGGCTTTCAGCAGATCGGCGGCTTCCCTGGCCAGTTCAAGCCCCCGTGTCCGTCTGAGCTGCTGCCGCTCTCGTCGCCGCTGCTGCCGCTGCCGAGCCGTCTGTATGTAGGCAGCCAAGTTATCAGTAGATGGGAACGCCATAGTCTTAAAGTTGCCTTTTATCTATTATGACCTGTCCGGTTTTGAGTCCTTCCTACCAAACGCAACGCCACGGGTACCAGTTCCCCCTTGGTTTTGCACCCTGGCTCCTCCGCTCCCCTGCTCTCCCGCCCGGAAACAACACAGAACTCACCACGCTGTACTGGCTCCTAAAACCAATCAATCTCTTCCAAAGGATGACAGCCCGGCAAGATCGGCTCCTGATGCAGGACTTCCCAATAGTCTCGGTGCCAGCAGGCTTCTAGCAAGGCATTGTGCCAGCACCGTTCGCAGTGCCAAATCTTGTAGATGTGCCAGTATTTCCAGGGGTTCAGGATGGTCGAAATCTCGGCGTTAAATAGGGGCTGATTGAGGTAGGGCCAGAGGGGAAAATGCATAGGTCAGAAATTTCTCGTTTCTTAAAGAACCCTGCTGGGTTACTCTGCTGAGCTATTGAGAGTCACGTTTGTACTCCCAACCGGCTCGGTCTAGGCGATCCACAAAGCAGTCATCGTCACCGAACCGACGGGCCTCTACCCAGCGGAAACCCAGGCGTTCGTAAAAGCGGTGGGTGCGAGTATTGCTGGCTAGGGGGTCAACCAGTATGGCGGTCACCGCCGCGTCTGCAAACATCGGGCGATAGCCAGCTGCTCGGGGGTGCGCCTCAGTTCTACCGCCCAGTTCCAGTCGTCGTTGGGGTCTGCGGCCAGGACATGGGGTTGCTCGTCCCAGTGGCGAAGTAAATCCAAATCTGAAGCATTGGCGGGGCGGAGATTAACCATAATTTGGGTAAACGTCACGGCTTTAGCTATGACTCGTTTGCCGGATCCGAGGTTCATCTCGTTCATCGAACTGACCCATCGGCTGGGGCGGGCGGGGTTGTTTTTGGCGACCGCATAGCAGCAGATAGGCGGCGGGGGTAAAGTACAGGGCCAGCAGGGGAGAGCCACCGATACCGCCCGCGATCGCGATCGCCAACGGCTGCCAGAAGGGGTTACCCCCGGCCAGCAGGGGCACGAACCCCACCATAGTGGTAATTGTGGTGGTTAGCACATGGCGAGTCGCTTTCACCACCACGTCCTGGACGGCTTTGGGGTCGCCCTGGCGGGCTCGGGGGTCTTCGTTAAAGGCCGAGAGCACGATGATCGCCCCCGTTGATGGCAATGCCCACCAGGCCCATGGTGCCGACAATGGCCATAAAGCCCAGCAGCGACCCAAACACCTTGAGGGAAAATAACGCCATCCCCACTGAGCCCACCGCCACCGCCGCCACAATACCCGCCTGACGAAAAGAACCCAGGGAGAGCACCAGGGCGATCACCATCCCCAGCACCAGCAGGGGAATGAACAGCAGCAAATTCCCCACGGCAGAATTGCGTTCGGCAAATTCCCCGCCAAACTCGTAGCGGTACGCCCGGTGGCAGCTCAAAGTTATTGGCCTCCAGTTTTTCTTGCAGGGCGGTGAGTACCTGGTCGGGCAGTACCCCGGCGGTAATGTAGGCCTGCACGGTATTGACCCGTTGCTCATTGCGGCGGGCAATGCTGGCAAATTCTGACAGTAGCTCAAACTCCCCCAGGGCCGAGGTGGGGCGAAAGGCCCGGTCGGGGCTCGGGCTCGGATCAGGCCGTAAATCCAGGGAGGCCAACTGTTCCAGGCTGGCCCGGTCAGCATTGGTTAATCGCACTCGCACTGGCAGGTTTTCCGTGGATTCTAAAATCGCTCCCCCCGTTATCCCTTCGGAATAGGCCTCTAGCTGCTGGGCAAGGGCGGTATTGGTCAACCCGGCCTGCTGCACCTGCTCGTTATCCACCGTCAGTCCCAGCTTGGGCAGGCCTTCCGTCAGGTTGTCCCGCACCTGCACCACATCGGGAATGGTGGTCAGCATTTCTCGCACCTGAATGCCTAGCCCTCGCAGGGTGGCAATGTCGGGGCCGTAGATCCGCATTTCCACCGGGGCGTCGTAGGGGGGGCCTTGCTGGAGCTGCTGTACCACCACCCGAGCCGAGGGAAACAGCTCATTTAGCTCGGTTTGGAACTCCTGCACAATGGCCTCAACATTTTGCTCAGACTTGAGCTGCACCATAGCCTGGGCGTATTGGGCCTGGTTCTGGCGGCTCCCGGTTAGGTTGTAGTAAAACTTGGGGGCGCTTTGGCCGATAAACCAGTGGACATCCTGCACTTCCCCATGCTTTAGCAACCGATCTCGGGCGGCCAGGACGGCTTCACGGGTCTGGCTGATGGCCGTAGGGGAGGCAAACTCCAGCTCAATCTGGAACTGATCGCGGTTTACCAAGGGGAAAAACTGTTCGTCCAGGGTGCCCGCCGCGATGAAGCCGATCAGGGGGATGGCCAGGGTCGCCCCCACGGTGAGCCAGGGTTGGGCGGTGACCCGACCTAAAGACCAGCGATAGGCCCGACCCAGTCGGGGGGACGAAAACCCCTGGTACCACCAGGAGCCAGGCTTCATTAACACTAGCGCCAGCCGATCCACCAGGCTGAACTGGGTCTGCTGACTAATCCGCTGGTACTGAGCGCCACTGTTGGCCAGCATCCGCCCCGCCAGGGCCGCAATCACCGTTAGAGAAATGGCCAGGGACGAAATTAACGACAGAATTACGCTCAGGGCAATGGAGCCGACAAACTCTCCGGCGGGGCCGGGCAGCAGGTAAATTGGTAAGAAGGTCAGGACGGTGGTTAAGGTGGAGGCCAGCAGCGGCACCTGGAGATATTTCACCGTTTTAGTCACCGCCGGGAGGGGCGGTTCACCCTGGCTGAGTTCCACCTGAATTTCATCCACCACCACCACCGCATTGTCGATCAGTAGCCCCAGGGCAATGATTAGCCCCGTCACCGACATTTGGTGAATCGCCACGCCCATGACGCTCATCAAACCCAGCACCGCAAACACCGTTAGGGGCAGGGCAAAGCCCACCACTAGGGCCGAGCGCCAGCCCATGGCCACCAGGGCTACCCCCACCACCAGGGCCGCCCCAAACAGCAGGTTCATCATCAGGGTGCCGATGCGGGCTTCCACATAGCGGCTCTGGTCAAAAATTAAGTCCAGGCTTACCCCCTGGGGCAGCGATCGCGAAAGCCATCCAGTTCTGCCCTCATTCCCGTAGCCCACTGGTCGATGCGCTGGCCAGACTGCATCATCACCCCCAGCACCACCGCCGGTTTACCGCTGACCAGGGCCTGATCCTTAAGGGGGTAGCGCACCCCACGGCTGACCTGGGCAATGTCGCTGAGCCGGGTAAACTGTCCGCCGCCGGTCTGAATCGGCAACTGGCGGATTTGCTCGGTGGTTTCTAAATCGCTCTCGACCTCCATGGCCAGGGTCTGCTGGGGACCACGAAGCTGACCAGCGCTGACTTTGGCATCGCTAAGGCTGATCTGCTGGGCTAGCTGCTGGGGCGACAGCCCCCACCCCCACCAGGGCTGGGGCATCGATTTCCACCAGCACCTCTTCGTCAGGACTGCCGAAAAACTCTACATCTTCGGTGCCCGGAACTCCCCGCATTACCACCCCCAGCTCTTCGCCGTAGCGCCGCAGTAGGGCGTAGTTTGGCTCATCGGGCAAGCCCCAGGTGAGGGAGACAATGGCGGTATAGGCCTTAACGTAGGTCTCGTCTAATTCTGGGGCGGCTACCCCCGGCGGAAACTCGGCGGCGGCATCGTCAATCTCATCCCGCACCTCAGACCACACCGGCTGGGCATCCATGACGCTATCCGCCAGCTCCACCAAAACCGTGGAGAACCCCACCCGCGAGTCGGATTCTAAAACCTTGATGGCGTCAATTTCCGCCAGCTTGGCCTCGATGGTAGTCGTGACCAGGGCCTCAACTCGCTCAGCATTGGCCCCCGGAAAGGCCGTTTGCACCACCGCAACGCGGGAAATCAGCTCTGGATCTTCCTGCCGAGGCAAAGCCTGAAAGGAAGAAAGCCCCCAGGCCAGGAGCATGATGACCGTGAGAATCAGCAGGCGAATGTTTTTGTAGAAGGGGCGAACCATGGGGAAGGGGGGAAC
>JAAUUR010000505.1 GCA_012031045.1 Leptolyngbyaceae cyanobacterium SM2_5_2 | reverse complement strand
GAGAAATTAGGAGGGGAGCCGTAAAAGGGAGTAGACGCGCCGCAGCCAGAACATCGGTGATGGTTTCACACGCCAGCTACTCCTGTCCACGCTTCGTTTTTTCCGCTTCGTTCTTCCTGCTGCCCTCTATCGTCCACCTACGGTAATGGAGTCCACTTTCAGGTGGGGCTGCCCCACAGTGACGTAGACACTGCCGCTGATGGAGCCACAGAAGCCAGCGGCTAGGCCAAGGTCGTTGGAGCACATGGAGATTTTGTTCATGATCTCCGTGGCTTCGCCAATCAGGGTGGCGCCTTTGAGGGGTTTAGTGATTTGGCCATTTTCGATTAGGTAGGCTTCGTCTACGCCGAAGTTGAACTGGCCCGTAGCCCCAACGCTGCCGCCGCCCATTTTTTTGCAGTAAATGCCTTTTTCAACGGAGGCGAATAGCTCTTCCAGGGAGTAATCGCCGGGGGCAATGTAGGTATTACGCATCCGGGAGGCCGCCGCGTAGGTATAGCCCTGGCGGCGTCCGCTGCCCGTGCGGGGGTGGCCCGTGCGGACTGAACCAGCTCGGTCAGAGAGGAAGTTGCGGAGGATGCCATTTTCAATTAAAAGAGTGCGCTGGGCGGGCATGCCTTCGTCGTCCATGTCGATGGTGCCAAAAGCGTCGGGGGAGAGTCCTTCATCCCAGGCGGTGAGGTTTTCGTGGGCGATCTTTTCGCCTTTTTTGTCGATAAAGGGGGTGGTGCCACGCTCAATTTGGGTGGTTTCTAGCAGGTGGCCACAGGCTTCGTGGAAGATTACCCCCCCGAACTGGTTGGCCATAATGACTGGGTAGGTACCCGACTCAACGTAGTCGGCGTAGAGCATTTTACCGGCTGAATCGGCCACGGTTTGGGCGGTGCTCTGGTAGTCCCAGTTGCGTAAAAAGGCGGGGTTGCTAGTATCGCCCAGGCGTTGCCCAATGGAGGAGCGATGCTCGCCATCGGCACAGAGCAGATTGTAGCCTACGGATTGGGTGAGGCGAATGTCGCGGGCAAAGGTGCCATCGCTGGCGGCTACTAATACCTCTTGCCAGTCGCGGAAGTAGACAGCGCGGCGCGACTGCACATGGCTGGCCTGTTGTGACAACGCGGTATTGGCCGCCAGCAACACCTCACCCATTTCCTGCATGGAACTACAGGCGCTTAGCCAGTGATCTTTCGAGCGGGCGCTGGCGTAGTCACGCAGAAGTTCCAGGTTAATTTCGGAAATGTGGGCGGCGGGGCCGGGTAGGGTCAACCCCATAATCGACAGAGCTTTATCCAAGGCAGCTTTGAGGCCCGCAAAGGAGAGGTCGTTGGTGCTGACGTAGCAGTCACCCTTGCCCAGAAACACCCGCACCCCAGCCCCGGTAATGATACGGGGAGAAATGCTGGTAATGGCGTCATCCTCGGCCTGGCAACTGATGTAGTTGCTGCGCTCTAGAAAAACTCTACAAAGTCGGCTCCAGCAGCGCGACCCAGACCCAGCAGGGTAGATAGCGTTGGCTCCCAGGAGAGATCGAAGCGATCACGGGTGGCCGAATAGTCTTTGGTCAGCAGGTCGTTAGTCTTAAGCAGCGGGGTCGGTGAGGGTGCAACCGTCATGCTAATCAATCCTTACGGGCTAGGAGGAGTGCCAGGTAGGCAGCGATGCCCTCAGTGTAACAAACCGTTGGGAGGTGGGGGAGATGGGGAGATGGGGAGGTGGGGAGGTGGCAATTTTTCCCTGGTGTCATAGCATCGACATGACCCCGTAATCCGGTTGCCATATCCTGGGATTAGGGTAAGAACAATCCTAAGAACGTCTTGAGGCAATCACAAATTATGGCAAACGGTGAATCAGAGCGAGTGACCAGGCCGATCAGTCCAATGGCGAAGTCGATGGCGCTTGTCGTGTTGGGGGCTGGAATAGCTATGGCGGGTACCCAGGGCGTGACCGCGTTGAATGCTCTGGTTCAACCGTCGGCTATGGCTGCGCCGGCTGAGGGTTTAGTTGAAGAGAACAGGTCTCAGCGCGACGGTTTAGCTGTTGCACCTTCGGTTTCGAGTCCTAACCTGATTGCGGACATTGTGCGTGAGGTTGGGCCTGCGGTCGTGCGGATTAATGCTTCCCGCACGGTGCAAACGAATCTGCCGCCAGCCTTTCAGGATCCCTTATTCCGCCAGTTCTTTGGGGAGAATATGCCCCTGCCACCGTCTGAGCAAATTCAGGAAGGGGTAGGGTCTGGGTTCATCACCACTTCGGATGGTCAGATTATTACCAACGCCCACGTGGTAGCCGGGGCTGACCAGGTGCAGGTCACCCTTAAGGATGGCCGCTCCTTTACCGGTGAGGTGGTTGGGGCAGATTCCGTGACCGATATTGCGGTGATTAAAATCGATGCTCAGGATCTACCTACGGTTGAGCTGAGCGATTCTGACCAGATTCAGCCGGGAGAGTGGGCGATCGCCATTGGCAACCCCCTGGGTTTAGACAGCACCGTTACGGCGGGCATCATCAGTGCTACTGGGCGTTCCAGCCGAGAAGTGGGCGTCCCCGATAAGCGGGTCAGCTTCATTCAAACCGACGCCGCCATCAACCCTGGTAACTCCGGTGGCCCCCTGCTCAACCTCAATGGCGAGGTAATTGGGGTCAATACCGCCATCATCCAGGGAGCGCAGGGCCTTGGCTTTGCCATCCCCATCAACACCGTCGAGCGGATCAGTTCTCAGCTGATTGAGAATGGCCGGGTTGAGCACGCCTACCTGGGTATTCAAATGGTGGCGCTGTCTCCAGAGATGAAGGAGAACATTAACAGCGATCCCAACAGCCCCTTCACCGTTGAGGAAGAGCTGGTATTCTGATTGCACGGGTAATGCCTAATTCTCCGGCGGATGAGGCTGGGCTTCGGGCGGGTGATGTGATCACCGCCATTGAGGGTCAGGCTGTGAAGGAAGGCTCAGAGGTACAGCAGGCCGTTGAGCGTACCGGCGTCGGGCAGAATCTATCTATCACCCTGCGGCGGGATGGTCGCGAAGAAACCATCAGCGTCCGCCCTGGCAATATACCAGCCCAGTAATGCATCTGCCCACGGATTTCCCACGGGTGCAAAGGGGAAATCCAAAACTCAGGCGTAGCGTTGGCTGCGCCTTTTTTTTATCCAAAGCCAAGTCATCCCAATTCTTTAATCACCC
>JAAUUR010000504.1 GCA_012031045.1 Leptolyngbyaceae cyanobacterium SM2_5_2 | reverse complement strand
GCTCAGGGGCTTCAAGGCGTTTCGGTTGGTGGTCAGCGCATTAATTATCTCTGGCGGGGATGGGGTCGGGATCGCCTGGGGCTGGTGCCTGGGGCGGCGGGGGGTGGATTTTCCAGGTAGTCCTTGAGCTGATGAAACGCCCGCTTGAGCGCCTCTACGTGGGAGCGATTGCCCTGCCGCAGAGCCTGGGCTTTGAGCTTGAAATAGCTGCCTTCCACCTGCTTCACGGTGGCTCCGGGCTCTAGCTCCAGCAGGGTGTATGCCTGGGCGATGGGGTCAGCAGCGGGCTGGTCGGCCTGGGTTGGGCTGGGAGTGGGTTCAGCGCCCGGAGAGGAGTCGGAATCGGCCCTTGTTTGAGGATCGCCAGCGGGCAGTCCGACCTCAGCCGGTTTCACCGCCAGCGGTTTGACCTCAGCCGTGGGTGAGTCCAGCGCCACTTCAACTCCCCAGCTCTCGGCTAGTCCATCCGTTTGCTGCCCATAGAGTTGCAGTGTAGCAATGGGCTGAATTTGCAGCCGTTCCAGGCCCCGGCGCACGTAGGCCACGGTCGGCCCTTGCAGGGGTAGGGTGGCGCTGGTTAACCACAGGTGCAAGCAATGGCCCTGGCGATCGCCGCTCACCTCAATACCCTTAGCCTGAAATGCCTGGTTCATTAGAGTGACAATGGCCGTGGCATCGCCGGTTTTGGCTTGCTCTAGCAACGAAGGGGAACTCATAGATAACCTCACAGTGGTGTTCAAGCTGAGACTACCCAAATTGGCCCTACCGCTAGGAAGTTCGGCAAACCACACCTGGTAAATTATTGCCGAGAGGCGTTTCGGGTGGATAAATTAGCACTCAGGAGGCGAGAGTGCTAATCGGCCTCTGGACTCCTTGAGTTCTTAACCGTCTAGATTTTTGGAGGAACGTTATGGCCGCTGTCACCCTCAGTGTGTCAACTGTTAAGCCCCTGGGCGATCGCATTTTGATAAAAGTTAGCGAGGCCGAAGAAAAGACCGCTGGCGGCATTCTGCTTCCCGACACCGCTAAGGAAAAGCCCCAGGTGGGGGAAGTGGTGCAGGTTGGCCCCGGCAAGCGCAACGATGATGGCTCTTACCAGGCCATGGAAGTCAAGGTTGGCGACAAGGTGCTCTATTCCAAGTATGCCGGTACCGACATCAAACTCGGCACCGATGACTATGTGCTGCTCCGCGAGTCGGATGTGCTGGCCGCCCTGGGCTAGGTCAATTTTGGATTAGCAATTTTGGATTTTGGTCGGATTGCTCGCCATCCTGGCCTGAGAGAGGCCGGAGTGGAGCAACCGTTGCATAGACTACCGTTCAACGATTTACCTTTGTTGGGAGGATATTTAACCCATGCCTAAGTCTATTACCTACAACGAAGAAGCCCGTCGTGCCCTGGAGCGGGGTTTTGATATGCTGGCCGAGGCCGTGGCCGTTACCCTGGGGCCTAAGGGTCGCAACGTGGTGTTAGAGAAAAAGTATGGTGCGCCGCAAATTATTAACGACGGCATCACCATCGCCAAGGAAATTGAGCTAGAAGATCATATCGAAAATACGGCGGTGGCCCTGTTGCGGCAGGCCGCCTCTAAAACCAATGACGCTGCTGGGGATGGCACCACCACCGCCACCGTGCTGGCCCACGCCATTGTCAAGGAAGGGTTGCGCAACGTGGCGGCTGGCGCTAACGCTATTTCCCTCAAGCGCGGCATCGACAAAGCCACCGCTTACCTGGTGGACCGCATTGCCGAGCAGGCCCGTCCGGTGGGAGATTCCAAGTCCATTGCTCAGGTCGGGGCCATTTCCGCCGGTAACGACGACGAAGTGGGCCAGATGATCGCCAATGCGATGGATAAGGTGGGCCGCGAGGGCGTGATTTCCCTGGAAGAGGGCAAATCCATGACCACCGAACTGGAGGTCACGGAAGGGATGCGCTTTGACAAGGGCTACCTCTCCCCCTACTTTGTGACCGATACCGAGCGCATGGAAGCGGTGCTGGATGAGCCCTACATTCTGCTGACGGACAAGAAAATTACCCTGGTGCAAGACCTGGTGCCGGTGCTGGAGCAGGTGGCCCGCTCTGGTAAGCCGCTGATGATTATCGCAGAAGACATTGAGAAGGAAGCCCTGGCTACCCTGGTGGTGAACCGCATGCGCGGCGTGCTGAACGTGGCCGCTGTGAAAGCGCCTGGGTTTGGCGATCGCCGCAAGGCCATGCTGGAAGACATCGCGGTGTTGACCGGTGGCCAAGTAATCAGCGAAGACACTGGTCTGAAGCTGGAAAATGTGAAGGTCGATATGCTGGGTAATGCCCGTCGCCTCACCATCACCAAAGACACCACCACCATCGTGGCCGATGGCCAGGAGCAGCAGGTGAAGGCCCGTTGCGAGCAAATTCGCCGCCAAATTGACGAAACCGACTCCACCTACGACAAAGAAAAACTGCAAGAGCGGCTGGCCAAGCTCTCTGGCGGTGTGGCCGTGGTTAAAGTTGGTGCCGCTACCGAAACCGAGATGAAAGACCGCAAGCTGCGGCTGGAAGATGCCATCAACGCTACCAAGGCCGCTGTGGAAGAGGGCATTGTCCCTGGCGGTGGCACTACCCTGGCGCACCTGGCTCCTCAACTGGCTGACTGGGCCAGTGCCAATCTGGCTGGGGAAGAGCTGCTGGGCGCACAAATCGTTACCCGGGCGCTTACCGCTCCCCTCAGCCGCATTGCTGAAAACGCCGGGGTGAACGGTGCCGTTATCGTTGAGCAGGTGAAGGAAAAAGACTTCAACATCGGCTACGACGCGGCTACCGGCCAGTTTGTAGACATGTTTGCAGCGGGCATTGTAGATCCGGCTAAGGTAACCCGTTCTGCCCTGCAAAATGCCGCCTCGATTGCGTCGATGGTGCTCACCACCGAGTGCATCGTGGTAGACAAGCCTGAACCCAAGACTCCGGCGGCGGGTGCGGGCGCTGGCATGGGTGGCGATTTCGACTACTAAGGCCAAGCGAAACACCAAGCGCCTGGCTAGCTTAAGAAGCCAGGGCGCTTGGCCTATTCTGACTCTGGTGGGGGGGCCTCTGGCTGAGAGGAATCCGTTGCTGGAGGAGAACCAGACGGAGCCGCTGAGGGTGGAGCCAGCTGGTGCGGGTGGCGGAGCTGAAGGGTTGGCAGGATTAGGGTTGGGGGGGA
>JAAUUR010000503.1 GCA_012031045.1 Leptolyngbyaceae cyanobacterium SM2_5_2 | reverse complement strand
CGCCGCGACGACAAAGTGAAGACTCTGTCCGGCGGCATGAAGCGACGCTACAAAATTGCCCGGGCACTGCTGCATAATCCCAAAATTCTGTTTCTGGATGAGCCCACCGTTGGCCTCGATCCCCAGGCTCGCCGCCGTCTCTGGGAAATTATTCAGCGGCTCAACCAACAGGGCATGACGATGCTGCTTACGACCCACTACATGGACGAGGTCGAGTACCTGTGCGATCGTATCGGCATTCTTGACCAAGGCCAGTTAATTGAGCTGGGTACCCTTGAACAACTGCGCCAGCGCCACGGAGAAGGCATGGTGATGACCCAGCAGGGTGATCGCTGGCAGTACCAGTTCTTTCCGACCCTGGAAGCCGCCAACGCCTATTTAACCCAGCAGCCCAACAAAACCGGCATGATGACTCGCCCCTCTAACCTGGAGGATATTTTTGTGGAACTGACTGGGCGCAATCTCGACTAAGTGCCCGACTAAACCTTAGCTACAGCAGTTGCGAAACTAGCAAGGTACACGAAGTAATTCTGCAACTCTTGATTCTGGCCAGCAGGCTGCACCTCACCGGCCAAGCCAATACTGGGGTATCTGCTTAAGCCGGGACGGTAGCGAAGCGGAGAATTTAGGAGCTAGAAGCTAGGAGTGTGACTATGACTCGGTTCCATCTCCCAGCTCCTAGATTCCTGGTAAAACAATGTTCCGCCTTACGTCGATACTCAAATACTGTATTGGTCCAATTCTGATAATCGGAAGTAGCCTGAAAAGGGATTAGAGGTAATGATCGCCTATGACAAGTTTGGCCACCACCATCGAAGCCATTCTGTACCTGAAAGGGCAGCCCGTCCCCATCGGCAAGCTTGCCGAACTCGCTCGCTGCGAACGGGAGGATATCGAAGAGGGGTTAATTGCCCTGATGGACGAGTATGCCCATCGTGACGGTGCGTTGGAAATCGTTGAGACTGTCGATGGCTATGGCCTACAACTCAAAGAGCGCTACCGTTTCTTGGTCGATTTGCTCATTCCTCTAGACCTGGGAGTGGGGGCGCTACGTACCCTGGCGGCCATTGCCCTAAAAGGCCCCATCAGCCAAACCGAACTAGTTGAACTGCGCGGTTCTGGTGCTTATCAGCATGTGCAAGAATTAACTAGCCTGGGGTTTGTCCGTAAGCGCCGTCAGTCTGACAGCCGCTCATCCCTGGTGCAGGTGACTGACAAATTTTACCAACACTTTGAAATTGATCGGCTCCCAGAAATTCACCCAAAAGCTCAAACGGCCCCACCTATAAACGATACAGCCACACCTGCCGAATCTGAGGATGAGATCCGAAGCCGCCTCCCTAGCCGTTTTTCACGATTCGTTACGCTATCATCGGGAATACTGATGGTGTAGTTTAGGGATTGGGTACCTGCATAACATTCAGGTATCAATTCAAACAGATTCCTTCCCTATGCCTGCATTGTGACCAGAGGTCTATAGATTTCTATGGCATTTAACCCTGAAGACGCTGAATTTATTGGTATAACTACGGACAGCGACCATTCTAACGAGCTGCTGAAATACCTCCAGCATCAATCGCCCGAAGTGCTGACCCGCGTAGCCCAATCCGTCAGTGGTGAAATCAAGCAAATTATTGCTCAAAATGTACAGGGGCTGGTTGGTGTACTGCCTAGCGATGGCTTTAACGTTCAGGTTACTACTGATCGAGAAAACTTGGCCGGTCTGTTAGCCTCTGCTATGATGACAGGCTACTTTTTGCGCCAGATGGAACAGCGTATGGAACTGGAACACACTATTTTTGACTCATTTTTACCGACCGACCTTGCTGATTTTGATACCCCTGCCGATTAATGCTAGACAGCTCCCTTGGTAGGCTGATGCGTAGCTAGAGCATGTAAACTCAGTGAGTTAAGGTGGGCTCTCCTCAAGCCACAGGGCTGAGCCCCAGGTTAAACCTGGCCAGACTTATCTTCAAGCACCTTGACAGTTGTCGGGTTTAACCTGTTATATTACAAAAGCGATAGCGATGGGGTGTCGCCAAGCGGTAAGGCAGCGGGTTTTGGTCCCGCCATTCCTAGGTTCGAATCCTAGCACCCCAGTTAGTTCTCTTCATAGTCTTCCTCATCCTCCTCCAGCTTTTGTAGGGCTTCTAGGATTTCAGTTTCCTGCTCGGTGAAGGCTTCTTCAGACAATTCACCCATATCAAAAGCCAGTTGCACCGCTAGGAGTTGCTTTTGCAAAGCGTCGCGGTCATTGGTTGTGATTTCTGACTGGTCTAAGATTTTGTCGGCTATCCAGGCTACGCCCTCAATGGGGCCAAGTACGGGGGCAAAGAGAAGTTTGAGCAACATAGGTTCGGATTAAGACTTAAGAGAAGTTTGAGCACCATAGGTTCGGCCTAAGGCTTAAGTTGAGCAAAATGATAGGGAGCCGTGAAGTTGTTGTAGCGAATCCGCAGCCGCTGGCCAAACGCTTGATCAATCTCATTTACAGCCTGGCTGAAATCTGGTTCAAACTCCCAGGGAATTAAGTAGGCCGCATTAAAAATCATCGTATCCGTCATAGGCTCATTCTCAATCACATCCTTAGCCAAGGCAGACAGAATCTGGCGGAATGGCTCGGCGGTTTCTTGTTTGCGCTTTTCTAGAGCCGCCTCAATACGTTGCCCAATTTGAATAACCTGTTCCAGGGTGAGCTGGGTACCCACAAGTTGATTGCGTTGATGATTCAACTCTGGATTCTCCTCCATCAATCGCGCTAGCTCAGTGTCTGCATCCCATAGCACCTTGACGCTAACTTCGCGGCAGCCATCTAGCCGATGAAAGAGCTGCCCTAAATCATCGCGATAGGGGGCGATCAAATCCTGCTCGACCTGCTCCCAGGAGGTTACCACCAGCCCAAACTGTAGCGGCAGCAGGGTGCGGTGGCCCTGGCGCATGGCGGCTTCCAGCACCTTTTCGTGGGTGAGCAAATTGCTGCGGCTGGCCAGATAGCGCTTTTGGCTAGCCATGGAATATAGAAACGTAAATGCATCCAGATGGTAAGCCTGCACCGGTTGTTCATCCAGCCCCGGCATCACCAAGGATTGAGGACCAGGGGTGGGAAAGATGCCGTAAAGATAGTAGCGACTAGTCATAGCAATGCCAAATTAGGGGGAATAGGCGCAATATTCCCAATTTCTTGC
>JAAUUR010000502.1 GCA_012031045.1 Leptolyngbyaceae cyanobacterium SM2_5_2 | reverse complement strand
CTAGGAAGCCTGGGCATAGGAGGACGGGGACGGGTAGTCGGGAGGGGTTTAGCCTTGTTCTATTGCATTATCACAATTTTAGGCACCAGACCGGCCTGGCCCTGCCGCTGGCGACGCGCACTCAGCAAGAGCCGCCAGGCCGAGAGGGACAGCAGACCGGGACGACCCAGGGCTAAGGCGGTGCTCCACTGGCGCTGCTTGAGGGCCACCAGACCCCAATGCAAATGCAGGTACTGGCCCAGGGCAGATAGCGAGGGAGTCTGGGGACGGTAGGCGGCGCTGACGCACCCGTGAATTCGGGACTTAATCAGCATATTGGTCTCCAGTCTTTGCTGGAGCTGGATTTTTTGGTCATAGCCACCGGGCCACCGGGTGCGGTAGGTCAAACACTCGTTGATAAACACGGCATCCCCATACTGGGCCACCCGCACCCAGGAATCGATGTCGTCGCAACTGGTCATGGTCACATCCCATCCCCCCGACTGCACCAGGGCATCGCGCCGGATGGCCACCTGTACTGGGGTGCCAAAGGGCACCTGCTCCAACAGCATGCCGTAGTGAATGGCCGCCTGGGGAATATAAAACATGCGCCCCGGCCCAAAGCTAGGAGTGCGGCTGAGTTCGCTGCCGCCGCTATCCACCTGGGCAGCCTGGCAAGAGCAAATTACAGCCCCAGGGTGGCGAGCTACGGCATCGGCCATCACCTCAATGCAGGTGGGGGCCAGATAGTCGTCATCATCCAGAAGCTTAATCCAGTCGCCCGTAGCCGCCCTCACTCCGGCATTGACCGCCCCAGCGTGGTGCAGATTAGTGGCGTTGCGAACGTAGATTACCCGCTTCCCCAGGCTTTTGGCGTAGGCCTGGGTGCCGTCGGTGGAGGCATTATCGGCAATCACCACCTGGGCCGGTAGGGTCTGAGCCAGGGCCGAGTCTACCGCTCGTTTAAGCCATTCCAGTCGGTTAAAGGTGGTGATAACAATACTAAAGGCCATGATCGATGCTCTCCTGGCTGTAAACCGTACTCGCCCAGGGTAAGACCCCGCCTAATCAGCGCTGGGCTACCCGCTCACAATAGAAACTATTCCCCCTCAGCGGAGTTACTCCCCAGCCATGACCCAGATTAATGACCATTCCCACACCGCCGCAGCCCTGAACGGTAAAGGCTGTGCCCTATGCGAGCAGGGGCATTTCAAACCGGCCCTGGAGGCCTTTGATAGCGCGATCGCCCTCGATAGCACCTACTGCACCGCCTGGAATAACCGCGCCAATGCCCTCTGTGGCCTCAACCGCCAGGCCGATGCCCTGGCCGCCTACGATCGGGCTGTGGCCCTTAATCCGCAGTATCACCAGGCCTGGTTTAATCGCGGCAAACTACTGGCCGACATGGGGGCCTATGGTAACGCCGTGGAGTCTTACAACCGGGCCATTGCCCTGGAGACTGACCCCATCTACATTCACGCTAGGGACACCATCTGGGTGAAAAAGCAGCTGATTGCAACGGTTTAGGCAGAATTTCCTGGAGATTGGCCTGATCCCTTCCAAGGCTGATCTCCACTGCCATTAGCACTACTCTCCCATACCAATCCTGGTTACCTGAGCCCGGCTGGTAGGGACGTAGGGGCATAGCATGCTATGCCCCTACGAGATTCTTGATGATGAATCGGGGTTTTCTGGTTCAGATTTCGGATCACCCCCTGGGGGTTAACGGCGGCTGAAAGGGCGCTTGGATGAGCTGCCAATCGTTGTCTACGGTGGCAACTACCTCATAATCCTCTCCCACAATGGGCGTGAGTCGAGTATTGCCCCAGGCATACTCCTCAGAAGGTAGCTGGCTCCAGTCCCCCAGGGGCTTACCCAGGTTCGGGGTGTAAAAGGTCAGCAAGATCGATTCGCGATCGCCCGCTGGCTGAATGAAGTGAATCTCATTTTCCGCCAGAATAGAAGCCACGGGTTCAGTTTGCAAGGCTAGTTTAAGATCGGAGTTGTAATTGCCCCACAAGCCAGTCATAAAAGTCGCAGCAATGGCTAGCCACGGCCCCAGCAGCCAACCAAACTGCCACAGCCGCTGCCATTGAATGGTCACGCGAGGGCGGCGGTTGGTGGCGATTACCCAGGGCACCAGCCAGCCCACCCCCCCCAGCAGACCCACCCAGCCGTAGGTGCGCACATCTGGGGCGATGAATTCTCCAGGGGTCAGCAATAAGGATAACCCCGCTGAAATCAGCAGGATGGCCAGTACCCCAATGGCCCAGCTAATGCCCACTGCGATTCGATAGCGCTGGGGCGCTGCCGAGCGATATAGCCGTCCCAGGTGGTCTAACCCCACCGCCGCCAGCAGGGCAATGAACGGATAGAGTTGCAGCGCGTAATACCAGGTACGGGTATCAAACAGGCTAAGCAGTAGTAGTAACGTGGCCGGATACCCTAGCCAAGGGTGCGGCGACCCACTAGGGGGTTGCGCCATACCAGCCAGACCCCCACCAGGGCAAAGGCAAACCAGACCAAGGTTGTGGCTGGAATCTGCCAAAAGTAATAGGTCAGGCTAGAAGCAGATTGAAAGGTTTCCGCCGTGGCGCTAGCGGAATTGGCCTGGGACAACAGCAGAAGTTTTCCAAAAAGTTGATTTGAAGGGCAGGGGGCCATATCGGGCGTAGCTGCGCCCCAGCCACACCAGGGTCGGAATCGCCCCCAACCCGAGCCCGTAGTAAAGACCAATATTGGTCAGGTGCCGGTGGGATTTTCGGGCCCAAATCAGATAAGGTAAAAGCGCCACCACGGGCAGCACAATCATGAAGCTTTTGGCTAAAAAGCCCAGGCTAATGGCCACACCCGCCAACAGTCCGCAACCCAGCCGTCGCTCGGGATGATCTTCGCTATGGAGCAAAGCCCAGATGGCCAGAAGCTCCAAACAGACCAGCAAAATATCCTGCATACCTAACTTGCTGGCCTGCATCCACAGGGGCATAACGGTGAGTATGGCTGCCCCCCACAGGCCAGTAGAAGCGGGATGCAAGCGGCGGCCAAGGCGCCAGGTGAGGCCAATGGCCAGTAAGGAAGCCGCCATGCTGGGCAGCCGCACCGCCAGCTCACTGCGGCCAAACCAGTGATAGCTGAGGGCAATTAGCCACTGCAGCCCGATCGTGCGATCGAACACCGGGGCCCCCACCAGCCCACCGTGATCCAGTCGT
>JAAUUR010000501.1 GCA_012031045.1 Leptolyngbyaceae cyanobacterium SM2_5_2 | reverse complement strand
TTTTTTGCAGTTTCGCTCTGGCGGTTTAGACTCGGTAGGGGTACAGCCCGATTTCTTTTCTCTGCTTAAGCGTGAAGAGGAACGGGGCAACTTTACCATCTACAACGGTGGCCCTAGTCTGGGCACTAATTTCTTCTTCTTTAACCTCAACCAGGGCAGTCGGGCAGGTAAGCCACTGGTAGATCCGGTGCGATCGCGCTGGTTCAATGACGTCGCCTTTCGTCAAGCCATTTCCTACGGTATTGACCGCGAGACGATGATCAATAATATCTTCCAAGGTTTAGGGGAACCTCAGACATCTCCCATTTCAGTGCCCAGTCCCTTTTTTGCGCCGCCTGAAATGGGCCTTCGCACCTATCCCTACAATCCTGACCAGGCTAAGGAACTGTTGCTTGCGGCTGGGTTCCGGTACAACTCTGCTGGGGAACTGGTGGATGCCGAGGGTAATCGGGTGCGGTTTAATCTAATTACCAACTCTGGCAACAAAATCCGTGAGTCCATTGGGGCACAAATTAAAAATGACCTCGAAAAAATTGGCATTCAGGTTGATTTTCAACCTCTGGCCTTCAATGCCCTGGTAGATCGCCTGACGGATAGCCTCGATTGGGAAGCCTGCGTCTTGGGCTTAACCGGCGGACTAGATCCAAACGGTGGCGCTAACGTATGGCTGCTGGATGGAGCCCTCCATGCCTTTAACCAACAAGCCGGGCCAGGGCAAGACCCCCTAGAGGGTTGGCAAGCCGCCGATTGGGAAAAGCGCATCGCCGACTTGTATATTCAAGCGGCTCAGGAAGTGGACGAGGCCAAACGCTTTGAACTCTATAAAGAAACCCAGCGCCTAACCCAGGAATACCTGCCATTTATTTACCTGATTAATAACCTATCCCTCAGTGCTGTGCGCAATACCGTTGAAGGTGTGCAATACACGGCCATTGGCGGAGCCTTTTGGAACATCTATGAGTTGACGTTGCAGTCATCCTAGATGCAATGCCGTCAAGCCCTTGTCAGGGCCGGCTCTAACGCCTTCAGTGCCGCAGCCACATCCACAGAGAGGTACTGTCCCAGGCGGAGAATATCCTGAATCTGAACCCGGCTCTCGGTGGAGAGTGGGGCACGGCTTTGGGCCGCTTGCTGAAGCACCGCAAAGATCTGGCGATGCAGGTGCTGGTAGTAAAGCTCCTGGGGCCGCTCCAGGGAGAGGCCAAGGCCGAGGCGATCGCCCAGCCCAAGCAACCGGCCTAACCAATCCACTTCGGCGGCTAGAGAGTCGGTGAGTGGCTGGCTCAGCAGTTGCCAAACGGAGCGCCAGATCAGCCGTTCCAGCATGGGTTTAGCATCGGGCAGGGAGAGAGAGGCGTGGAAATAGCTGGCTTCGGTGGCAATGGCTTCTAGCTCATTGAGATAATCTTCCCCCTGGCGTAGAGGGTTGCTGTCGGGGCCGCTGGTTTCTCGTTCTAGGGCGTGGAGTACTTCTAACGTGCGCTGGCTGAGGGCAATATCTGCCGCAACTTGCAACTCCTGGGGTACGGGCAGGCCATCGCGGTGGAAGGCCCGCAGCACACCATAGTTGTCGCGATAGACCTGGGAATAGAGCTGATCCAGGCGCAGCAAGGTGTCTTGAGACAGTAGCCGCATCATGCGGTGGCGTTCTTCGGCAAACAGGTCTTGCAGGTTGTAGGTGCAGGTGCCGAAGGTGCGGTTCATAGTCAGAATAGTCTGGGCAGCGCTGGCCTGCCCCAGGCAATCAAACAGTTCGGCCTTGGCTTGGGCATAGTCCAACCGGGAGTGGAAACTGCGAATGCAGCAGTGGAAATCCCACCCGCCCAGATGCACCACGGCAAAGGCCAGTGTAAGGCTCTCGCGGGTAATGGTGGAGATGATTTCAACCTGGCCCACAGCAAGGGACATGGCTCCCAGGCGTTGACGGCGGTAGTCGTGCTGCTCAACAACGTAGCAGTAGACGGCTTGCTGAGGCCGATGGTCGTTGAACAGGGACCCCATGGCGTAGTGGGCCGCCACCTGCTCTAGGGAAATTCGAGATGGTTTCACCAGGGCTTGGTAGACCCAGCCCCATCCTTGAAGTGCTCCACATTGCTGGGGGCCAGGGCCAGCCGCTCAACAAATCCTTGCTCCAGGGCGATCCCAGCCACTTCTCCCGCCAACTCGATAGCGCGGGCGGCGTAGCGCAGAATTTGGGTGCCTTCGGGGCGAGAAATTTCCTCAAAAAACCAGCCGCAACTGGTGTACATCAACAGGGCGTGGCGCTGCATTTCCAGCAGTTGCAAGGCGACTATCCGTTCCAGGGCCGACAAATCCCGGCTCTGGTGAGCGGCAAAGAACGCATTGACGCTGTCGTCGCTGCGATCGCCCATCACCGCAATGTAGGCATCCCGTGCTGCCCAGGGATCCCGTAGCAGCGCTGCCCCATGCTGGTCAAACACCGTGGCGAGCTGATCCCGCAACCAGTCGAGGGCATCCCTAAGCGGACGCCGCCAGCGCTGATGCCAAACGCCGCCGCCGCCGCAGCCGCAGTCATCCTGCCAGCGATCTACCCCGTGGGAGCAGCTCCAGGCGGTAACGGGCTTGAGTTCGGCTTCCCAAGTGGGGGGATGGGTGGCCAGATAGTGGGCAAAGTTAGTCACCGTCCAGCCCTGGCGGGGAAACTCCTCGGTAACGGCATAGGCCAGGGTTTTTTCGGCTCCGCCCCGGTGGTGGCCAAAGGTTTCGCCATCAGTGGCTACAGAAATGAGCTGAAAGGGGCGATGATCCCCATGAATAGCCTGGCCAATGCGTCGGGTAAAGTGCGACGACGCGCTCAGCACATCGTTAAAGCCCATATCGCGAGAAATCGGGCCATCGTAGAAAAAGACATCAATGTAGCGGCTGGGGTCGGGGCTACCATCGACGTGCTTAAGAAAGCAGCGGTAGGGCCGGGTGGGGTCAATCTGGCCACCGCCGACCTCGTGCCAGGCTTCGCGCTGGCCATTATGGCTGACCATGGGCCGACAGCGCTGCACCTGGGAGGGAGCCAGGACGGTGAACTTAATCCCCTCCTGCACCAGCACCTCCAGCGTGGCGTAGTCTACGGCTGTCTCCGCTAGCCAGATGCCTTCGGGATCACGCTCAAACCGCCGCCGGAAGTCTGCGATCCCCCAGCGCACCTGGGTCACTTTGTCGCGGGTATTGGCCAGGGGCAGAATCAT
>JAAUUR010000041.1 GCA_012031045.1 Leptolyngbyaceae cyanobacterium SM2_5_2 | reverse complement strand
CTTTGTCGCGGGTATTGGCCAGGGCAGAATCATGTGGTTGTAGACCTGGGCAATGGCATTACCGTGGCCATTCAGCCGGGCACAACTGTGGCGATCAGCATCGAGGATGCGCTGGTAGGTTTCCAGGTCGTAGCGCTCCATCCAGCTCAGCAGGGTGGGGCCAAGGTTGAAGCTAATGTACTCAAAGGTGTTGACAATCCGAATTACCTCGCCCCGGTCATTGAGGATGCGGGCGTAGGCGTTGGGGCGGTAGCATTCGTGGTGAATGCGCTCGTTCCAGTTGTGGAAGGGCGCGGCGCTGGGCTGCTTTTCGATGGCATCCAGGTAGGGATTTTCGCGCGGCGGCTGGTAAAAATGCCCGTGAACGCAGACAAAGATCCCGGTGCTAACTGCGGGGATCGTGCCGTTGCTGGAAATTGGGCTGGTAGAAGCGGATTGCAGCACTGAATGCGAAGAATCAGCCATAGGACAGAAGCAATAAATTCTAAAGAAGCAAATTCTAAAAAGCTTGGAGCAGAGCCATGCAGGCCGTTAACCAGGATTTAACAACCGCAGCTAAAACCAAATTTCTCAATGCTCAACATGAATACAGTATTAACTGCGTACTCCCGGCAATACTATATCTGGGCGTAGAAAAACTTTTCGCAATCTTAACGTTCTTTTGAGAAATAGACGAACGGCTTAATTTCCGGTGATAGTTTGTGACGATAGGGAATTGGCCTGGCTACGGGGCAAGAGTACGGTTACTCGCGTGCCCTGGCCAGGCTGACTAGCCAGGTAGATGTGTCCCCGGTGGGTGTCAACGATGGCCTTGCGATCGCAACCCAGCCCCGTGCCTTGATCCCCGCTCCGTAGCCGGGCCGGATCGGCGCGATAGAATCGGTCAAACACGTGGGCCAGTGCCTCCGCATCCATGCCAATGCCGGTGTCTTGCACCGTCACCTGCACCCAGGCCGCTCCCTGGTAGCGAGTGGGCTTAATCTGGATGCCTACGGTGCCCTGGTCAGGGGTATATTGCACGGCGTTGCAAATCAAGTTGGTAAACAGCCGCGTTAGCTGGCTAACGTCGCCGACCACAATCCCATCTTGACTGTGATTTAGGGGAGTTGCCTGGGGCACCTGGTAAGTAGGGCGATCGCGCTGGGCAGAGCTATCCACCCCTTGGTCAAGCCGAAGCTCAATGCTGCGGTCAAGAGCCATGACCTGCTGTTCTTCGCAGACCTCTGCTAGCAGACCAGCCAGATCTACCGAGGCCGGAGCCAGGGCCAACAGGCCGCTCTCCTGGCGGGCTAGAAACAGCAGATCATCCACCAGCCGCCCCAGCCGCCGGGTGAGGCGTTCAATCACCTGGAACTGTTTTTGCTGACTATCTACATCAGGGTTAGGATCCGACAGGGCCACCTGGGCGTTAGTCTGAATTACGGCAATGGGGTTACGCAGTTCGTGGGAGGCATCTGCGGTAAACTGCTTGAGCTGCTGATACGAGTCCCGTACTGGGGCAATGGCAATCCCAGACAGAAACCAGCCGATGGCCGCAACCGCCCCTACCATCATGCTGGTGCCCAGGGCCAGGTCTAAAATCAGTCGGCGGCTGGGCTTCGTTACCTCAAACCAGGGATGACTCACCCGCAGATAGCCCAACACCTGCCCATCCACCTGGATCCGCTGGGTAATTTGGCGAAACACGGTTTCCTGAGACATTCGCACGGTTTCCCCAGAGGGATTAACCCGCAGCGGCAGGGGTAACGCTTCCGATAGGGTAGACCACAGCAGCTCACCGCTAGGGCCAAACCACTCTAGATCAATATGATCATCTTCTACTGCCCTGGCATTATCGCGAAAACTGGCCTCTACATTGACATACAACGGTGGACTCTGACGATTCACCGTGACCAAGGCCCGATGACCAACCACCCCCCCTGAGCTATCTGCAACGGTGGGCTCAATCACCAGGGATCGCTCAACGATCTCCACCACATGGTTGAGGGTGTCATCCACTCGTTCGACTAAGGTAGTCCGCACATAGAGATAGAAGCCACTGGCAAAGAGTAACAGCAGCACCGCCGTTACCGCTGTGTACCAGAGGGCAAGCCGCTGCCGGGTAGCCTGAAACATAGCAATGCTCAAGGGTATGGTTCTAATGTAGAGTCTTACGGTATCTCTATGGCGATTACAATGGCCAACCTGCCGCAATGGCTCAAACTGAGCTTGCTTGGCCTGTTTTTGGCCCTGCTGCCGCTACTTGGGCTACCGGCTTTGGCCCAGGACCTTGATACTGAACCCGTTTTCCTAGACGGCCTTTTTTTATTTGATGTCCCAGCTGCTGGGGATCTGACCGCCCCAGAGCGGGCCAGGGCGATTGAAACCAACCTGGCCCCCCTGATAGCGCCAGGCGAACTGAATGAGGTGCAACTGGAGGCTCGCTTCTTTGCTCCTGGCGAGTAACCCTGAGTCAGGGGAACCAATTATTTTGCGGCGATCGCTACATCATGACCGTTACCCAGGCCGATGCCGATGTAGGCGGTGCTCAAACCCCCGTGGCCCAAGCCGAGCAGTGGCTAGATACCCTTAATCAAGCCTTGCAACAGGCCCAAGCTGATCGGCAGACTGGCTTTTTAACCAAAGCCCTGATCCGCATGGTGATCATCCTGGCGGCGGCCCTGGCATTGCATGGGTTGGCCGGTTGGTTCTGGTATGGCTGGCTGAAGCCACTGCTGTCCAGGTTTTCCTTCTGGCGTAGTGATATTGACGATCACGGCACGGGCTTGGGCTTTTTGTTTCGCCTGACGCTATGGCTAACTCGTGCCATTGTCTGGTTTTGGGCTCTGGCCTACGTCGCTAATTTGTTTCCGTTTAGCCGCCGCTTCAGTTATTTAGTCTCCCGCAGCCTACGCGATGGCCTGTTTGCCCGTAACCTGCTGCTGGGCGATCGACCCTACTCACTACTGGATATTTTAATTCTGGTGGCGGTGGTGCTGGGCTTGGTGATTGCGGCCAATACCGTCACCAACATGATCAAATCTCGCTTTCTGGGCATTACCGGCATCAGCCTGGCGGCCCAGGAAGCGATCGCAGTGCTGACCAAGTACACGCTAATTTTGCTCGGTACCGTCGTTATTCTTCAGCTTTGGGGCATCGATCTCAGTTCCATCGCCCTGATTGCCAGTGGTTTGGGCATTGGCATTGGCTTTGGTCTGCAAAGCCTGGTGAAGGATTTTGTCAGCGGTTTGGTCATGGTCTTTGAGCGCCCCATTCAGGTGGGGGATTTCGTCGATTTTGGTGAGGTCAAAGGCACGGTTACTCGCATTGGCTCGCGCAGTACAGAAATTCGCACCCTTGACCACATCGCGATCATCGTGCCAAATTCTCGGTTTCTAGACAATGAAATTATTAACTGGAGCCACGGCAATCCCGTATCTCGTATCCGCCTGCCGGTGGGAGTTGCCTATCATTCGGATCCAGATCAGGTGAAGCTAGCTCTGCTAAACGCCGCCCAAAATAATCAGGAAATTCTCGCTACCCCCGCTCCCCAGGTATTTTTTCTAGGCTTTGGTGACAACGCTCTCCAATTTGAACTGCTGGTTTGGATAGCCCAACCCAACCGTCAGCTTGTGATCAAAAGCGATTTGTACTTTGCCCTGACCCATAGCCTGCGCCAGCAAGACATCGAAGTTCCCTTTCCTCAGCGTGACCTGCATATTCGCTCTGGTGCGCTGCCGCTCAACTTTAGCCCAGAGGCCCAGGAGTGGCTACGCCAACTCGGCCAGATCACAGACAATAACAGGACACACTAGACATGATTTCATGCTCCCCTTTCCCCAAAACGCAGAGATTTTTTTGAAAACCCAGAGCGTTTCTTCAAAAGTTAGATAAAATTACAGCCGTATTTCGAGAAAAATGAGGCGCTGTGTCTCAAGGTTCCCAGCATGCAAGGGCCGTTGGGATTTCTCTAGTGAGGAGTAAGGGAGCAATTTCTATGAAGCTAGCCTGGCCTAATCGTCGCCTCAGCCGTTGGTCAAGGCGGCTCGTGCAGCGGATATCCTTTGCCTTGGCCGCCTGTTTTTTGGCGATTTCGTTTAACCTTCCGGTCAGTGGCATGGCTCCGGTGACTAACCCGGCCTCGGTACCCTCTCTGGAAGGCCCAGAGGCTGGTGTCTTGGTGGCGCAGGATCCGTTGCCGGTTGGGCGCGACATTCTCAATTTCACCACACCCAACTATGCGGCGCGGGTGTATTTACCCGTAGGGTCTTTTAACCCGGTGATGAATGTTTTCCGGCGTTCGGCTCCCTCCCGCCTAGAACTGAACAGTCAGCCCGCTACGTTTCGAGGTGCCCTGACCCAGGATGGCTTTCTAACCTACGAAAGCTTTGGCTCCCGCGATGGCCGCAACGTGATTTTTCGCATGGCCCATAACCGAGGAACTAGCCAGGCCCGGTTAGAAATTCTAGATCAGGCTACCAATCAGGTTTTGCTGTCTGAAACGGCCAGTGGCGTTTCTGCACCCAACATGCCCGAAGCCCCCATTACCGGGGCGCTAGATCGAAATACTCTGCTGGGGTTTGAAACTCAAAACTATGCGGTGCGCGTGTTCCGCGATCCGGCAGACAATATCCGCAAAATGAATATTTTCTTCAAGCCGACCTCCCAAACCCTGGTGAATGGCCAACCCGCTACCCCAGACTTGCAAAGCCAACCCCCCTACGAATGCTGGATTAACTACTTCGGTGGTCAGCAGTTTAACGGTGTAGCCGCTCGCTACTTTGTTCGGGTGAATGCCGGGGGGCAGGCTCTTCTGGATATCATCGGTAGTAATGGCGCAGTCTTAGCCTCTGAGCCTAGGGTTAACACCATCCCGCTGACGACCAATGTGCCTTCTGAAGACCGGCCCGGGTGTTTTACGGGTGCAGGCGTGTCTTCAGGGAGTGCCCTGGCTCCCTTTGTGGCGGCTGTGTTTGGTGGTCAGCGCGAACTAGACGAAACTCGTCGGGTTCTATCCCCAGCGTCTGGGCAACGGCCTTCTATAGGGTTGACCTGCGTTATCAACCCCCGCTTTGAGAGCGCGCCCCAGGGCCAATTCATTAACGCGGCTGAGTGCAACGACCGCAATGATGCCGGAGCCGTTGTCAACTTCCTGCGGGCGCGGGGGTTAAACTCCCGCCTGGTCTTCCGTAACTTCCGCTATCGCTAGGGCTTAGTTAGGTTCTCTGGTTCTTCCCCGGAAAGCTTTTCTATAGTTTTCCGGGGATTTTTTCGGCGGCAAACAGTAGCGCATAACGCTAGCTAGCACTCCAGGGCTGTAGGTAATGATAGGGCCAAGAGATGAGTTGTTCCTATGACTGCCAGCCGTGATCGTCTAGACCGGATAGAAGCTCTGATCGAGAGCACTAACCTGACCATTTGGTAATGCTATGGAGTCGAGCTGTGCATCATCCAGGTCGGTGCTATGGCTGATTGGGGGCACCAGCGAAGCCATAGTCCTGGCTCAGGGGCTGGCAGAGGCGGGTATCCCGACGCTGGTAACGGTGACCACTGCCGCTGCCCAGCGGGCTTATCCAGAGAGTCCATGCTTGGAGGTGATGGTCGGAGCGCTCCCACTCGATCACCTTAACGTCTTTATCCAGGAGCACCGGGTTAACGCTATTCTGGATGCCTCCCATCCCTTTGCCGTGGCGATTTCCCAGGGAGCGATCGCCGTCGCTAGTCAGTTGCAGATTCCCTATTGGCGCTACGAGCGGCCTGCCCTAGACCAGGCGATACTAGCCAATAGCGCCTTAATTCAGCGGGTTTCCAGCTTAGAGCAGGTGCTTGCTGTCCCCACCCTAGCGGGGCAGCGAGTTTTGCTTACCCTAGGCTATCGCTGGCTACAGGCGTTTCAGCCCTGGCAGACAAGGACTACCCTGTTTGCCCGTATTCTGCCCTCTGCCGTTGCCCTGGAGGCGGCTTTGGCGGCTGGGTTTACGCCAGACCGCTTGATTGCCCTGCGCCCTCCCATTAGCGAGAGTCTGGAACTGGCTCTATGGCAACAGTGGCAAATCACTACGGTGATTACTAAAGCCTCTGGGCAACCCGGAGGAGAGGCTACCAAACAGGCCGTAGCCCAGCGCTTGGGTACCAGGCTAATACTCGTTGAGCGACCCCGCGTTGACTATCCGGCGCTTAGCCACGACCTCAGCGATGTGTTGAATGGTTGTTGTCAATGGTGGCAGGCGGCACATTCTACAACCAATTCAGAATTCATCCGCTAGAATGTCTGCAAGTTTTGGTGGGGAGTGACCACCGCTTCTATCCTTAGGTATCCAACGCTAAAAAAACCTAATTTTTTGGCGTTGGGCAGGGGTGCAGAAGTCGCCGGAAATGTTAGTTCTGGTCTTCAGGTTATGCGCTACTATGGGCTATCGCTCAACCCTGGGTTGGCGATAGGGCTGGTTTTAGCCAAATCCATCTTGATTTCAGGGGTGGAAATTTTTCCAAGAAAAAACTATATTTCATCAACCGAAGGAAGACCTTACCCCGTAGCCTGGTCTTTGTTTGGGTCGTTTGTTCAGTTGGTCTGTTTTCTCTAGGTCGCTCATGACGTCTGTTCCAATGTCACCGGGGTCGTCGCCATCCTTTGATAATGCTGGCAGTAGTGGCGTGCCAGATTCTCCTCCTGTGTTTGCTCTGAAAGAGCTGGTGGCCCGGCTCCAGCGTGAGCAGGCTAAAATTCAAGATCTACTCAGTTCCCTGGGGTTTGCGCTTCGCAGCCTCAATAACCTTAACCAGTTTTTAGAGCTGATCCCGATGATTGCCAGCCGGGTCACCGATGCCACGGGCGGGGCTCTGGTACTGTTTCGCTCCGATGGCCAGGTACGGCTGGAGCGGCTGCATTGCCAGAGCGAAGATCAGTGTCAGGATGTGCGCTCGGCCCTGGAAGCGGCTACTCGCCAAGTAACCACCAGCTTTCAACCCGTGCCAGAGAGCAGCATCATGTCCATGGCTCGCAACGCCATGCTATCCCTCGATCGCCAGGTGAATCGCTACCTGGGTGGGGACTTTCAGTTGTTTGGCACGGCCATTATTGTGCAAAATGTCGAACGCGGTCGGCTGTATGTCTTTAGCCGCGATCCAGACTATGCCTGGACAGAAACCCGCCAAAAGCTGGTGCGCCTGGTGGCCGATCAGACCTCGGTAGCCATTGAAAATAACGAACTAACCGTGGCCCTGCGCAAGAAAGAGCGATTGGATCGCGAGATGGAAATTGGTGCCGAAATTCAGCTCCAACTTCTACCCCGCCAATGCCCCACCATTGAAGGGATGGATTTAGCGGCTCGCTGCCAAACGGCCCAGCGGGTTGGGGGCGACTACTACGACTTTATCCCTACCACTTACGACCAGTTGAGGAATTCGGGTTCTACCCTGTCAATGGCGGCTCCCTGGAGTTTTGCCATTGGCGATGTGATGGGTAAGGGGGTGCCAGCGGGGCTGATCATGACCATGATGCGTGGCATGCTGCGGGCTGAAGTCCTCAATGGTCAGTCTCCTGCTCAGATTCTGCAAAATCTCAATTTTGTTATGCATGGCGATTTGGAAAACTCCAATCGCTTTGTTACGTTGTTTTATGCCGAGTACAATCCCAAAACCCGCCTGTTGTCCTACGGTAATGCCGCCCACAATCCGCCTTTTCTCTGGCAGGCGGCTACCAATACGATTACCCGGCTCGACACGGTAGGTATGCTGCTGGGGCTGGATATGACCACCCAGTACTACGAGGCTGAAATTCAGCTCCAGCCGGGCGATACGGTGGTGTTTTACACCGATGGTTTTACCGAAGCCGCCAACTCACGGGGCGAACGCTTTGAGGAAGACAACCTGGAGCGAGCGCTACAGTGGGCCTGCCGCAACTGCTCCTCGGCAGAGGAAATTCTCAATTACACGTTTGACCTGTTAACCCGCTTTATCGGCAGCGATCGCAGCAACGAAGACGACATGACCCTGGTAGTGATGCGAGTGAAGCCAGAGCTACAGCTTAATTTGTTTGAGAGCTGAGGATCTGCTCATAGGCTTGCCCCGCCCGCTCCCAGGTAAAAGTAGATTCAATTAGCGCTCGTCCTTGCTGGGCTAGGGTAGCGCGTAGGGCTGGTTGGTCAAACAGGCAGCTAATGGCGGCTATGTACTCCTCGGTGGCATTGGCCCGCAGCGCCCGCTGGGGGTAGTCTACGTTGAGCCCTTCCAGGCCGCGATCGCTAGCTACCACGGCACCCCAGCGGCCATGGCCTCCAGGGTTTTATTCTTAATGCCAAAGCCAATCCGCATGGGCACCACACACACCGTTGCCTGGTGTAGATACTCCACCACCGCCGGCACCCGCCCCGTGACGACAACGCCGGGAATTTTAGCCAGGGAGTTGACCGCTGGCGTCGGTCTACCGCCCACCAGGTAGAGTTCCGTATCGGGGTAGCGCTGCTGTAGCCGGGGCAGAATTTCCATCGCCAGATACTTGGCCGTATCCACATTGGCGATATAGTCCATGGCGCCCACAAACACCAGGCTATGGCCCCCAGGGTCAGCCAGGCGGTAGGGAAACTCCGCCAGATTAACCCCATTGGGCACCACATGGAGGGGGGTATGACCAGCAACGGGTTCAAAAAACTGCCGGTCTTCTTCCGTGGTCAGCACCAGGTCAGAAAACTTCGCCACGTAGCGACGTTCGTAGCGACGCATTAGCCCCAGGTTAATGCGATCTCGCCGTGGTTTTTCAGCCACCCCTGTTTCGATCTGGTTCACCAGAGTGCCATAGAGGGAACTGTGGATATCCACCACCACCTTGCTCACCTGCTGCCGAAAATGGGGCGGCACAAAGACTTCGTTAACGCTGTGTTCGCAGGTGATGGCATCGCAGTGGCCCGCCGCTACCCAGTCCTCAATCCACTGCCGCATGGCTGGGACGGCCAGGTAGGTGATGTTGGGCGGCGTACCCGTCATTACAAAATCAGCAAATCGACGGATTTTGCCCCTCAGCCCTGGTTGCAGGTCAGCCGCAGTGGGTTTGGCAAAGCACACCAGTTTATCCACGTAGCTGGCCAGGGTCGTTACGTCTTCTTCCGTGGTGTCTGGAGAAGGCTGGGTCACCAGGGTAACGGTGTGGTGTTGACTGAGGTGTTTCAGCAAATAAAACGTCCTGATCTGGGTGCCGCCCAGGGTAGGCGGGTAGGGAAAAGTGGCCGAAATCATTAGGATTCGCATATCAGGTATCCTCCCCTAGATGGGCGATGGTGCGAGCGTTCTCGGGCAGACGGGCTTGCGCCTGCCCCTGGGTACGGGCATAGGTACACCAGAGATCCAATGGGGTAATGGCCAAATCTAGGGCCGTTCCCTGGCTGGTGAAGAGTTTGAGGGTGGCTTGGGGTAGTTCCTTCAAGCCCCAGCGCAGCAGCCGATATCGGACTTCCCGCCCGGTTAGAGGCCGCATGAGCTCTACATTGTGCAGCTCCTGTAGATAGCGGTTTGAGCAGCCATAGCGATACCACTGCCGCTGCAAGCCTTTGAGGCTATTCCGATGGCGATGGTAGACCACGGCATTGGCCGCATGAACAATTTGCCAGTCGGTCTCTTGCTGAAGTCGCCAGCATAGGTCGGCATCCCCCCCGGTGGTCAAATGGGGACGAAACAGCCCAATTTGCTGCAAGATGCTGGCTCTCACAGCCAGGTTAGCCGTCTGACCATAGGGGCGATAGGGATGATTTAGGGTGTTGTGCTGGGATAGGGTGTTTTGGCGATCGGCGTAGCGTTCTAGCCAGTTCGTGCTGGGCAGGGCTTTGATTTCTCCGGCCACCAGGCCCACCGTGGCATGGCTGAAGGGCTGTACCAGGGTGGCTAACCAGTCTGGGGCGGGCTGGCAGTCGGCATCGGTAAAGGCCAGAATGTCTCCCCTGGCGATGGCTAAGCCAGCATTGCGGGCGGCGTAGGAACTCTGGATTGCCGCGTAAGGCAGGGCGTGAAATTGCAGCCCCCGTTCCTGCCCGGTTTGCACAGCCGCTTGAAGCATCTGGGGGGTCAGATCATCACTGCCGTTATCGACTAGGCAATACTCCACCTGCTCCGGCGGATACTCCTGGCCCATTAAGCCTGCCAACAAGGCCGGTAAATCGGGTTCACCGTTATAAATCGGCACGATGACCGATACCGATGGATACACCATCGGCCCAGCCCAATCTGTTACTACTGTGGGTACGGCCATCGTTTTACAACGCTAACTGGCTCCAGTATGCCCATCTGATAGCTTACCTGCATCCTCTCAGTCGCTATACTGCGTTACGCCATTCCTGATTTGCGCTATGTTTCTCAAAACTCATTGGCTTTTGCCTGCCCTCTCAGGTGGTCTGATTACAGCGTTAGGCTTAAGTGGTTGCGGTTCCGACCTGCCTGGCTCAGCAACGGTAAATCAAACCGTGAATCAAGTCGAGTCTTCTGCCGTAACCGCCACCGACCCACCACTTCCGGTCTACGAGACCATTGTTCTACCGAGGGCGGTGGTTCATGTGGTAACTATTCCCGACCCGGTAAACTACCCGGTGCGCGTAGCGGTTGCCGATGAGTTGGCCCCAGTCGAGCAATTGGCCTCCCAGGTGTGTGCGACTGAAGGCTGTGCAGTGGCGGCCATTAACGCTGGTTTTTTTGACCCTAACAATGGCTTGACCACCTCCTACGGGGTAGTAGACGGTTCCCTAGTGGCCGACCCCAGCCAGAATGAGCGGCTCATGGGCAATCCTGCCTTGACTCCCTATTTGGATAGGATCCTGAATCGCTCGGAGTTTCGGCGCTACACCTGTGGTGGGGTACCCCGGTACGAGATTACCCGGCATCGAGCGCCCAGTCCACCCGGCTGTGCCCTGGAGGATGCCGTTGGCGCAGGCCCTCAGCTCTTACCCCAGGATACGTCAGTGGATGAGGGATTTCTGGATCCGGCCACTACCCCGGTACGAGATGCCCTCGGCAGCCAGTCTGCCAATGCCCGTTCAGCCATTGGCCTCAAAGCCGATGGTAGCCTGGTGCTGGTGCTGGTGGCCCAGGTACCAGACATGCCCTCTGGCATGACACTGCCAGAATTATCGACCTTTATGGCTGAACAAGGGGTTGTTCAGGCTCTGAATCTGGATGGCGGCAGTTCCACAACGCTGGTCTATGGTCGCACAGTCCACCATGGTCGCCGCGATCCGGCTGGGGAAGTTATTCAACGACCTGTTAAGTCGATTCTGTGGGTTGGGGGCCAGTGAGTTAACCCGTTTGGTGCCTTTGGTTCTGTCGCGGCGGCGGCTAGGGTGGCGATTTTGGCGTTGTCCCAACCTGGGATGTTGAGGTGGGTAAAAAGGCGGGCATTTACTGGCTAGATGTTGAGTACCTGCCTGAGCAGATTCTGATCCTTTGTACTAACGCCAAACCGACCTTTTTCTACGTCGCGAATCCAGCTCTGGCTTTTGCCAAGGCGTTCGGCCAGGGTGCGTTGGCTCAGGTTTTGTTGCTGTCTAGCCCTGCGGATCTCTTCACTCGACAGTTGACCCAGTGAATGGGAGGGTCTAGGTTGAGCCGTTCGCCGCCGTCGCTGTTGGGTGGTCTTACGCTTAGCCGTTTGCTGCCATGCGTCAGACAGCTCAAACCCCAGCAACCGTGCATTTAGCAGCCGCTGCCATTTATCGCGGGGGGCTTTGTCCGTCAGACTTAGGGATTGGTTGGCATCATCGGCCCAGAATTCCAGGGCGGCATCGGCATCATCAGGAATATCAGCCACCCTGGCCCATAGGGGCTGAATATCGGCAGGATAAGTCTCCGGGTCAAATTTGGGCTTGAGGCCGTAGTAATAGATCGTTTCTAAATCGCTTTCAAAGGTTTTGAGCAGGCGTTTGTGCGCTCCTCGCACCGTGGTGGCTTCGTACACCCGTTGTTCGCCGTAGGCAATCCGCAACAGGGTGCGCACCGTCATCCGGTGGTCACTGCCCAAACGCAACTTAAACACCAGCCACAGCAGTAGACGCATCGCCCCTTCGTGCTGTTGCCAGTTACCCATAACTTCGGTCAACAGGGAGTGGGGCAGGGTGCCGTATTGGTAAAAAGCCGTTTGCTTGCGATAATCTTGCCGATTGAGGAAATGCTGCGCCCAAATACCGGCCTGGATGGTAAAACCGAGCCCAATCAGGTGGCGATTGCCCTCTCTATCGACCTCGAAGTAGTAGCGGGTATCCAGCAGATGCCAAACTGGATGCTCCGCCAGCGAAAACCCCGGTACCTTGCCCTGGCGAGGCCAATCTAGAGTAACCAGGATTTGGCACGCTTGATAGACCAACTCCTTAATTAGGGTGAGCTTTTCGAGCTTGGTCAGGTCTTTGCGTTTGGTCAGCCCCAGGTATTGCTCGATGTGCTGGTCGTTGAGGATGAAGGGCTCGTGCCAGGGGCAGTCAGTGGTGGTGGCGTAGGCTGCAAAGATCAGATGCAGGCAGGCGGCTCGCATGTCGAACCGGCTCAATGCCGCAATACCCAGGCCATAGTCCATCGGTGGGGGATTGGATTCTTCTGGATTGGTTGCTAAACGAAATTGCAGCGTCCCTCGGCCCCTGTGAACATCGCGGTGATAGCAAAGGCGATGATCGGCATCGGCTTGCCAGGGTAAAGACTGGCGCTGAGCCAAAACATTACAGGCTTCCCAGACCACCATTGACGATGCAAACGGAGTCGTTTTACCGTTTAAGAAAATTGCCGGAATAGCGGCGGGCAGCAAAGAACTCTTGTTACGTCCTTTTTTGGCTTGCAGCGGTGCTAAAGACCCAACAGTACAGGCTTCTAAACAGCGAGGTGTGTCGATATCTTCACAGGAATTGCACAGGGTGGGGTCAATCCAATAGCCGTCACCCTTAGTTTTAATTGCTCCCTGGGGGCATTCTGGTCGGCAGCTATCGCAGGCAATGCAGCCGTCTTTGACGGTATAAGCCATGATTCTATCCCCCTTTTTTTACTCTCCTTTCTAGGGATAACAACCTCAACCCTCAAAATTTATGCCCTTGAATACGTTTTAATTATGTCTTTATTTTTATTTAAAATAGGTTCGTGGCAGACGGTTTCAGGCTAATTTAAGTGGCTAATGCTACCTTTTTCAGGCCGTCTTTTTAATCAAACCCTGACCTTGTTTCGGAATTGTATTGAATAGTTAATAAAATCTATTTAGGGGTTGGTATTCTGTCACATTGTCTTGGTTCGTTGATAAATCTTGAATGGCGATGGTTGAGGCCACCGTCTGATTGACGAAAAAACTTTAATGCCGAGCGGTTGTAGGCCCAAAGTGACTTCTCTCTGAGAAACTACGGCTAGGGCCACCGTTACCTACGTTTGGCCCGATGCTCCTAGGCGGCCTGTAAACTCCGCATATAGTTGAACAACTGCCAACAGTACTGCTCTGGCAGGTTGCAGGTAACGGCTCCCCGTAGCACGACGCTGAAGTACCAGTCATTGGGGGCAACTTCCTGGGGGGTTTTGTGGACTACCACGTAGGTTCGCACCGCTGGGTAAAGTTTCCCCCGATGGTGGACAGCCACATGCTCATGGCGATAGGCGCCCTGGTGTGTGCCCTCCCGCTGATCTAACAAGGGGCCAAGGCGGCAAGGTAGACGATAGAGCACCCCCTGTACCGCCTGGCCTGGGGCTGGCAGAATATCTAACGCACCACACTGGCGCTTGGCTGAATAGTAATGAAACCCCAGGCGATACCCCTGGAGGGTGGCGGGGCCGAGAATATAGTCGTGGGTGTTTTCTCCCAGGGAGCGCTTCAAATCCACTGGGCACATGCAAGAGCCGTAGGCAAAGTAATAGAAGGAGGACTCTGACTTGGGGTGAGCTCCTACTCGCGCAAGCTGGGCAGTAGCCATGGAGGGCACCATAGGACGACAGGAGAATCAACTACTGGGGGTTAGGCTTGGCCGGGGCAAAGTGGCGATCCAGCACAGCCGAGAGGCGAGACAACTTCACCCGCGTGTACTGATGCCGCCCTGGCATGATGGTGAAGGTTGGAGCTTCTGAACAAAGCTTTTGGCAGCCGGTGTACTGGATGTCTACCTGGGTGTGGAGGTTGCGATCGCGCAGTGCCTGCTGCAAAGCTGTTACCAGCGCTTGACCACCCCGCTTTTGGCAGCCTGACTTGCGACAGACCTGGATTTTTGGGGCTGGGGAGGAATGGGGGGGTGGGGAGGAATGGGAGAATGAAGGCGCGACAGGGCAGCTTTTTGGCAATGGGGGTAGCAGGGTAAACACCTGTAGGGCTTTGAGTTTGATGGTGTCGCCGTCAATTTCGCTACGGCCAATGCAGCGGAGATAATCGCCAGGTTGCAGGCGAGATCGTAGCCGTTCCCGCAACTCCTTTCGGATCTTGATGGTTAACACGTCCTCCTCTACCTGTAGATGGATGGACTTGGCTTTGCTGGGCTCTTCTCCCACAAAGCCGAGGAATATGCCGTCCAGGTTGAACAGCCAGGGGGGCAGAGAAGTTTTGTCAGCCATACGAAATCTCCTGGTGTTGGGGTGGGTTGAAGGGATTTGAAGGTGGGGAATTTCCTAATTTAACCGCCTGGCCTCTACGGTCTGAGGGGTTTTGATCGGATCGCTAAGCCCTGAAATAGCCAGTTCCCAGCCGTTAGAGAGGGTGAATATCTGAGCATTGTCTCCCTGGGTTTGGGAGACGACTTCTTCTTCCAGGTCTTTTTTGGCCACGTAAACCAGGAGTTTACCGGCGGCGTTGGTGCGGAGCATTACTTTCATAGGGAGAGGGGGAGAGGGAGAGGGAGAGAGAGTGAGAGAGGAAGGGAGAGGAAGGGAGAGGTGGGGAGAGGTGGGAAAGAGGCGGAGGTGGGGAGGTGAGGGAGCTATTTGCTGATTGATCGGCTTACCCTCGATCAGCGACGACGCTGAGTAGCTCATCGACGGTGAGGCTACGTTTGAGGGTGGTGGCACGATCGCGCACGGCATTCAGCACGGACTGACTACGATTGGCATCTAGGTGAACGCCTTGGGTTTGCAGGACTTGGTTAATCAGATGCCGACCCGAATGCTTACCCACCACCAACCGCCGCTGGCGACCGACTTCGCTAGGGTCGAAGGGTTCGTAGGTGCTGGGGTTTTGCAAAATACCGTGGGCATGAATACCCGACTCGTGGGCAAAGGTATTGTCGCCCACAATGGCCTTCCACGGGGGAACGGCATAGTCCACGGTTTTGGCGACAAAGCGAGATAGCTCTAGAAAATGCTGGGTTTGAATGCCGGTTTTGAGGCCATAGAGATGCTTCAAGCCCATGACTACTTCTTCTAGAGCGGCATTTCCCGCCCGTTCGCCTAGGCCGTTGACGGTGGTGTTAACGGAGGTGGCCCCTGCGCGCACCCCGGCCAGGGCATTGGCGGTGGCCAGGCCCAGGTCGTTATGGGTGTGCATTTCTACGGGAATTTCCAGGCAATTTACCAGCTTTTGCACCCGTTCAAAGGTGGTAAAGGGGTCGAGAATCCCTACGGTGTCGCAGAAGCGAAATCGGAAGGCTCCCCATTCCTGGGCATACTGAGCCGCATCTATGAGGAAGGTTTCGTCGGCCCGAGAGCTGTCTTCACCCCCTACACTCACCGCCAGGCCGTGGTCACGGGCAAAGTTGATGGCATCCCGCAGGTACTCTAGCATAGCCACCCAGCGCCCCTGAAACTTAACCTGAATCTGAATATCAGACACTGGAATGGAGATGTGAACCCGCTTCAAGCCGCAGTGGATGGAGGCTTGAATATCTGACAAAACGGCTCGGTTCCAACCCAGCAGATGGGCATTTAAGCCCAGGTCAGCGATGGTGCGAATGGCCTTAGCCTCCTCCTGGCCCATGGCAGGAATCCCTACCTCAAGCTCATGGACGCCAATGGCATCGAGGAATTTGGCGATCGCTACTTTTTCCTCCAAACCAAAGGCCACGCCAGCGGCCTGTTCGCCATCGCGGAGGGTAGTGTCGTTGATGTGGATAGGGGAGAGCATGGGGGTTAAGGGGGGTAGGGGGCAATTTTTTGCAGTTTGCGGGTATGCGCGTAAGCCGGGACAGCCGTAGGACTTGGAATTTAGAAGCTAGGAGTGGCGCTGTGACCAGATTCTAGCTCCTGGCTCCTAGATTCCTTTAGCAGGCCATGTCCCGCCTTACGTTGATACCCGAAAAGGCCAGGGCCAACGGAACGTTACCCGTCGGGGGTTACACTTTTAAGCTATCCAGGGCGAGGAAGTGCTCTAGGTGGAAGGCGCGGTCTTCGGACTTGAGCAAAATGCCGTCATACAGGTAGCGGGTGGCGCGATCGCCCACACTTTCGGCCTGGGTGGAGAGGCGGCGCAGTAACGCCATGATGGCTTGCTCGGCGGCTAGGTCAGTTTCGACCATGGCGCGGCAGGTGTAAACCCCGTCTGGCTCTGGGGCAAAGCAGCAGAGGTCGGCCAGGGTGGCAAAGGTGCCAGCGGGAATCCCCCCTAAGCCATTCAGCCGTTCGGCCAGGTCGTGGGCGTGGCTTTGGGCGGCATCGTAGCTTTCTTGAAAAAACTCATGGAGCGGGTAGAATTCTGCACCTTCCACCACAAAGTGGTGTTTTTGGTATTGCAAATAAAGCGCTTGAAAGCTGGCATAGGCCAGGTTTAGCCCTTCGCAGATGGTAACGGTAATGTCGATCTCAAAACCAACGGGGTTAGTGCCAACTTCGCCAAAGGCGCGCACCAGAGTAGCAGTTGTCATTGGAAGACTCCAGATAAGGGAAAGGGAAAGGATGGGCAGGGGGCGCCAGTCAACAGGCGAACCCCTAGGAATTAGCCAGACAAACCACCCGGGTTTGCCAGCAGCGCTCTAGCCAGTCCACGCTTTCCTGGCGGGAAAGGGAGAACTGGAAAACGGCGCTGCGTACCAGCAACAGAGCCAGTGCGTGGTTAACTTCAACGCGCAGGGTGCCGTCGGCAGGGCAGGCGGCAGGGATGTTGAGCTCTTGCAGACGACGGTGGATTGACCAGCGATCGCATCGCCGCACCGAGATCGTCTGCTCCCAACTGGGGACAACCGGGACTGATTCATGGGACTAGCTCCAGAGATAGTAGGGAGGGATAGGCGTGGGTAGATTGCTTCAGGTCGGCGAGTTGCGCTTCAAGGGCTTCAATGCGATCTAGCAGGGCGCGCAGGGTGGTGGCTTCGGCATCGGGTAGCTGGCCGTGCTCCAGGGGTGCGGTTGCGGTGTTGCAGCGGCAGACATTGCGATTGGGTATGCCAACGGCGGTGCAGTGGGCCGGTACAGACCGCAGCACCACCGACCCCGCCCCAATGCGGGCATAGTCGCCGAGGGTGATATGGCCTAACACCTTGGCCCCAGAGCCAATCACCACATGGCGGCCCACGGTGGGATGGCGCTTGCCAGTTTCTTTGCCGGTGCCGCCCAGGGTAACGCCCTGGTAAATCAGACAATAGTCCCCAACGATGGCCGTTTCGCCAATGACAACGCCCATGCCGTGATCAATAAACACACCCCGACCAATTTGCGCACCGGGATGAATGTCAATGCCGGTAAAAAAGCGACTCAGGTGGGCAATGAAGCGAGGAAAAAACGGCACTCCACGCCCATACAGCCAGTGGGCCAAACGGTGAGCGCCCAAGGCATGCAACCCTGGGTAGCAGCACAATACCTCTAGCCAGTGATGGGCCGCTGGGTCACGCTCAAAGATAATGGCAAAGTCATCCAAGGGCAGGAGGCGTTGCCGTATCTGCTTGGCTCTGAGCCGCCAAGCAGGTGGAGAAAAGCGAGACAAAGGGAGAAACATGGCTGGGGGTGGCAGTTGTTTCTCTGCTTATAGCAATAGCTAAATTGCTTAACTCTGTAGCCCACGTCATCCAGATTGACTAAAACTATTAACCCTGTACTCAACGGCCAAAGTCTTTGATAAGTCAGGCGTTGAGTTTTTAAGGGGGTGAGGTGCAGGTGTTTTACCCTCAGGGTTGAGTATTTTTATTAGCAGGAGCAGGTATTCTGCACTCAGAGGCAACCCGTTGATAAATAACCGATAGAGCCTACTGGGGCAGTTTTTGAAAATGATAGATTGTGCACTCAACCTACGGTTTTTCCATCCTTAGCGTCACGATTTTACAGTAGAAACTGTAGCAGATTTGTCAAAATTCTCTCTATTTAATTCAGCAATCCTTAACAATGGCATTAACAATGGCACCTATGGTCAGAGAACCGATTGATTGGCCAAGGCTCGATGAACTCAAAGGCTCCACCGCAGAAAATCCAAAAATTTCAGGAATTCACGTCCCCTGGTCTGTAACTCTAGGTAAGCTCAATCTATAAAGGGTGAAAATATTGCGCGGCGTACCGTTCTCATCCCCACGGTGAGCAACGCCCACCCTTACCCCACCCCCACC
>JAAUUR010000500.1 GCA_012031045.1 Leptolyngbyaceae cyanobacterium SM2_5_2 | reverse complement strand
GGGATAAAGTTCCGCAAGAGCCCTCTAAGCTGAACTCCTACCATAAAGACTATCGGCTGAAGTTCAACCATCTGCCCGCTAATAAGCCCTTATCCCTAGATCTGCTTAAGCAAGTCATTCTGGAACGGACTCAGCCTGGCACGCGCAGCCGTAAAGGGTATGCTATGGCCTACAGACGGTTAGCAGAATTTGCAGGCTTGCCGGATACCCGTGACATCGGAGCGTTAGAACGAGGTTACTCGTCTAAATCGGTTGCTCCTAGAGATTTGCCCAGTGACGAGGAAATTGCTGAAGCCAGGGGCAAGATGAGAACCCCTGGGTGGCTATGGGTTTACGACGTGCTAGCCATCTATGGTTTACGGCCCCATGAAGTATTTAGGCTATCCACTGACCGCATTAATGAAAGCCCTGCTCTTGTGGAAGTGCTAGAAGGCAAGACAGGTAGACGATTGGTGTTTCCAATGACGGCAGATTTTTGGGAGTTTGATGCGCAAGCCTTCAGCTACCTGCCGTTCAAGTTGAGGGCAAGAATAACAACCAACTCGGCATGAAAATTTCCCAGGAATTTAGGGAAGCCGGTGTGGGATTTCCGCCTTACAACCTCCGTCATGCCTACGCCCGCCGGGGGTATGAGCAAGGCTTTCCCCCAGAGTTCTTAGCCCGGTCAATGGGGCATAGCTATGATGTCCATACAAAGGTCTATAAAGCTTGGCTCGGCGAGGATTCAGACCTCAAAATCTACAAAGCCGTCATTGCCAAAACAGCTAAATTTTCCGGCTGCTCGGGAGGAATAGCTAACACCCGGTCAAAAGCCGCGACATGAATCTGCCAGGTCGGTTGACCAACCTCTGGATCCTGAATGTTTCTGTAGTGAATGCCGTAGTTCACGTCTCCACGTTTACCCCAAAGAGCGCATTTTCTCGGCGCGTTCAACTTCTGAGAGGATGCGATCACGGCTAATGCCCAGCAGTGCAGAGGCTTTGCCGGGAGAGAGCCATAGCCCTTTTATCCCGTAGGTTTCCAGAACGCGGTACACCCACTGCTGCTGAGCCTCAAGTAGGGTAAGCCGCTTATCGAGTTCTGACAGGTTGAGTTTTGTCATCGGGCCAAGGCTCCCATGCCCAGGGCTACTCCATTTCCAACCCAGGTTGCTGCTGCCGCCGCGTCCCCTGGCTCTGCCCAGAGACCCGTTGCATCGCCATCAGCACGGTAGATCGCACATATTGACTCATCGCCGCCGCCGGAGCCCCCTTCTGATGCACCTGATGCTGCACATACGGCCCCTGGTGCAAGACCCCCACCGCCGACTTCTGCGAATAGCCCGCCCGCAGCACCGCCTCCGCCACCGCATCGTCAAGCTTGATCGCCGCCCAATCATTCGAGGCAAACTGCTGGTAGAGCGTGGCGTAATCCACCTCATCTCCAACCACCTGCTGGGCAAAGGTCAGATAGGCCTGCCGGGCCTGCGCCCCTACCTCCGTTGCTGGTTCCTTTGGTATCAACTCCATCGTCCTGGCCCCCTACGACATCAAATCTTTAGGTGAGATGGATTCAAATTCCTTAAACATGTCCTGCTCGAACCCTACGGCTTCTTCCCCCGGCGGCATCAGCATGGGGTCGGTAGATGACACCCCCTCTGTGGCCGATAGCGTTGGCGTTCCAGGACGACTCAGAGCACCTGTTCCCACGTACCGCTGCAGCACCCGCTCCACCGTGCGCTCCAGCGCCACCTCTAGCTCCGGCGTCACCGCCTCCGCCTGGGGCAACTCCACCTCAAAGGTCTCCGCAATCAGCTCCATCTGCCGCTGCATCGTCATCAACGACTCCCGCGCCAGCACCTTCAGCTCATCGTCATTGACCTGGCCCTGCATCTGAAAAGCAAACGGTCGCCAAAAAGCGGCGATCGCCTCTACCCCCTTCTGCTTGCCCATCTGGCTTGGCATCTTTGGGTTGTGCATCAGGTACTGAAACACCACCCCCAGGGCCGACTCCAGATCGACATTGAAGGAGAACAGGATCCGCTTGCGGTTTTGACGTTTATCGGGCCGAGACTTGGAAGCCATAGGTTTTGTGACGTGCTCTCTAAACTCTAAACGGCGACGGAATCGAGCGTACCGATCAACCCCCGAAACAGGCCATAGCTATCGGCCATTCGTAACGTCATCGAGGGAATCTGAGCCGATTCGGGCAACCCCCGCACCAGCGCCTCCAGTCGACGAGGGCCACCTTCCGTAAACAGCACCCGCTGCGACAGCCCCAGCTCTGTAAAGTAGGCACTCAGCCGCGATCGCAAAATCGACGACGCGCCGCCGCTGATGATCACCTCAGTATTGACCGCTTCTAACTGCGGCATCACCTGGTCTTGCCAGTAAGTCAGCACTGCCTGCCAATAGGTATCGAGGCAAGCCGTCATCGGCTCACTAAAGTCAAACAACCGCCCCCGCGCCACGGAGAGCTGTTGGGCTTGGTCGGATGCGATCGCGCCATCAAAAAGCCATAGTCCGGTTGCGTCACCCCGGCAGATCGCGCCGCCTTCTCAAACATGGGCCAGAACCCTGGCCCGTTGGAATTCGACCCCGCCGCCCGCAGCGAGCCGCCATCAAAGCACAGCACCGAGAGATTGCGGTGACCCATCATCACAATCAGGGTGCGCCGCTGGTTGATGTCCTGCCCTAAGGCATCCAACTCACCCTTGCGGTTCAGATACAGCCCAAACCCCTCAGGAAACGCCTGCATGGTCAGCCCCACCTGCAACGGTTCGCCTCGAAACCGAAAGCCGCTCTGGCAGATCGCTTCAACTTGATTGCGAATGGCCTCGCGAGTGCCCAACTCAGTCAAGGGCAAGGCCAGCCACAACACCGCCTCAAATGAGGGTGGCAGCGACTCCAGTTCTGCCACTACTCCCAATGCCGCTGCGATCTTATAGGCCGCCAGCTCAGACTTATTAGCGCGAATGCTGTTGGTCTCCAGACAGGTCTTCGCCGACTCCCCCACCAGCACCACCTGGTCGCCTAACTCCAGCCAGGCCGAATCTTGGGGGCGAGTACTGCCCCGAAATTGGGTCAGCACGGCTTGGGATAAATTGGGAGCAACTTCTGCACCCATCCACAGCGGCAAGGTAGCCCCTCCCCCAACCCGATAGAACACCTTCGAGGCTGACGACCCGAGGTCAGCCACCATTAAAACGGTTAGTTTCTCATTCAAAGCGTGCGGCATAG
>JAAUUR010000499.1 GCA_012031045.1 Leptolyngbyaceae cyanobacterium SM2_5_2 | reverse complement strand
AGGAAATAAACTCCTCCACGGTAATGGGGTGGGGGCTCCAGGTCTACCTGTGGTCGAAACGGAATGCTCCCGTCAGCCCAGCTCCGCACCGGGTTCCCGCCGCAACTCCCACTGACGAACTTGAGGCTCACTGGTAAACGCCGACAGCGTTGGATTGTAGGGAGACACCTGCTCATCAAAAGACAGCCAGAAAATCTCGGGACTAAAGCTCAGATGCTCCACCCCTCGATAGCAGCCATCCACCTCTAGCTGCCCCGGCTGATACCCTTCCGGCGTCCATCGCCAGAACGTGAATTCTCGCTCCACCGGATCAACTACCCAATAGTGGGGCACCTGCCCCTGCTCTTACAGACTGCGCCGTTCCTGGACATCCAGCCCCCGCCGCTCCGGCAGGCAGACTTCAACCACCAGGTGGGCCGGTATTTCGACGTAATAGTCGTGAAAGCACCCCGTCGCCAGTTGCTCAGCAGTTACCATCAGCACGTCTGGCGTCAAAACATCCTGACCCAGTTGCAGACCATAGTTTGGCCTAGTACAGGTGCCCAACTGGGCACGCCCCACCGCCGCCGTCAGCAACCGTCGCAGATGTTCCCGCACCCAGCGATGCTCCCCCATGTAGTGCGAACCCAGCAATGGTTCCGACTCTCCCTGATACGCTGACGCTAGGGGTAAAGACTCCGCCCACGGCAGCCACTCCTCTGCCGATTGGCAAGCAACCCCATAGGCCAGCCGCAGTGCCTCCCACCACTGCTCCACCGAAGCAAAGGCAATAGCAGGTTCCAGCCCCCCAACCCTGCAATGCTTCTTTGAGTAACCAACGACTGCCCGCCAGGGTGCCCCCTACCAGAAACTGCCCATTGACCAACTCCAGGCGAAATTCTGGCCATTCCCAGAACTGCATCTCAATGCTCTGGGAAGCCCACCGCTTCTGTAACTCGTCCTGAAACGATTGGTCAGACGGCTCGTTGGCAACGCTCATGGTTTACTCTGACGTATCTTGACCTACCCTGGTGACAGCCCACCTCAGACAGACCCATGCTACTTCAAGCTATGGGAGCTATTTGTAAAGCCATGGCGCTCTATCCACCAACGTCCGAACTGTTTGACAACTGGATCAACAACAAACCCGAAAGCAAGCTGGAGTTGATCGACGGTCAGCTGGTCGTAGGCAACTCCCTAATCGGGAGTCGGCTCTTGCTGAGGCAGATTCTCCAGGGCAGGAGGGCAGAGGCGGCGATCGCCCTTTCCCCCATCGAAACTTGGCTCCAGGCCCTCGCCGCAGGCTATGGCCTCACTCTTCCTCAAACCGGTTCTCCCCTTGAAATACTTAATCATCTAGAAGCGCACGTCGCTGACGTTGAGTTTACTTCAGAAGACTTGCAGGCCGGTCGAGCGGAGAGAACCTGGGCACATCACCGCATTCAGCAGCAGCAGCTGTCAGTGGATTCCTTTCGGCTGGTGAATCAGGCCGGCTGCGAATCCCTGGGGCGAGATTTTGTCATGCGTCTGGGCGATGACGGCTTCACCCCGGATCTCGTCTTTTACAAAAGCCAGGGGCTCAATCAGCTCTTTTCCTATTTCTTGAGCGGCCCGGCAGAGTTGGTGATTGAAATTCTGATGCCGGGGCATGAAGCGGCTGACCGCAGCACCAAGTTTGACTACTACCAAGCGGCAGGCGTCCCAGACTACTGGCTGATTGATCCTGAGAGTCAGCAGGTCGAGTTCTACCGACTCGTAGACAGTCAGTATCAACGCCATCAGCCCGATAGCGACGGTTACTACCGCTCCAGCAGCATTCCTGGATTGGCCTTTCGACCCGATGCCCTCTGGGAAGAGGATGAGGACTACAATCCCCTGGAATCCAAGACCTTTAAGGTAGAGCAGCCGGTGGAAGGCTTTCAACGATCACACGCCGAAGAAGGCCCCCAGTGGGGTTCCCTGCTGTTTATCCCCAACATCCAGCCGTCGCCCGTGCCCATCGCCTTTGAGGAGTACATTAGCTGGTGCCCGAGGGCAAAGTTTGAGTTTATAGAAGGCCAACCGCTGATTGGCTCGACCCCAGGCACCCGCAACGTTTTAGCCATGCTGCTGATGACCTTTGGCCTGGAGAGTGCGGTCAAACTGTTGCCGCCCCAGGCCTGGATTGAGGGATTGCGCCAGCGGCTGGAGTGGGAGCAGCACGACGCGGAGCGGAAAGCCGAGTGGTGGACGCTGGCCCGCCGGGCAGCAGAGCGACTGCGCACCCACTTCTCCTTGGAGCGATTGGGGGTGATCGGCGATCTAACCATGCCTCAACCGTTGAACTACTGGTCAGACATCACCCTGGTCTATTGGGAGAAGTTTGACGAGTCATGGAAAGCGTTTGATGTGCTGCGGGACATCGACCCAGACTACCGAATCGACCTGCTTGAGTTTCAGCCCGAGTGGCTCACGGCGGATCAACTTTGGCACATTGAGCGGCATTTGGTCGAGTTATGACCAATCAGGACGGTACCGCGTTGGTGTTCCTTGTTCGGTGAATGCCCAAACAGCCCGCTTGTGCTGGGGGCCGTAGCTGATGTGGATGGGGCGGTGTGTTCCATAGAAATAGAGTGAGTCAAAGGGCAGTCCCTGAGCCACAATCCAATCCATCAATGCATCGCTGGGCAGGTCGAGAATGCGGAAATCGCAGGCTGCCCCGAGGTGATCGCAGTAATACCGCTCATTCCAATTTACCTCATGGGCCATATGCTGGTCGAGGCTGGGAGTAGCGATACCGTGCTTCTTTCCCGTCACTGGGTCTTTCTTCGCCAGCCACCGCTTCAGATCCATTGAGCAAAAGCCGTAGGTGAGCTGGAAGCGATTACGCCCAAACCTCTCAATCACCGGGTCAATGATGTGTTGACACAGCGCCTCCAAGGCTGGTAACGTCTCATCCACATTTTTTAGTCAACGGGTCAATCTGGTCGACAAACCGCTGGTAGGTCTGTGTGCAGGTACAAAATTCCTCTAACGTCAGATACTTGCCTAAGGGTTGCGCTGACATCAACCGCCTCCCCTTAATCCGCTGCCTGTTCCATCAAGCTCTGATATCGTTCCGGCAGATGCCCCTCTCGCCAGAGCTTTTCCATGATCGCATCCCGTAGCCAGGCCGTGCGGTTCTCCTTCTCCCTCATCAGCCCGTCAATATCCTCTGGTAACCGCACACAGAGGGGGCGCTCCGCCATTGCTACTTCCCCC
>JAAUUR010000498.1 GCA_012031045.1 Leptolyngbyaceae cyanobacterium SM2_5_2 | reverse complement strand
GGCGAACCTGGTGGATCAGGCCCATGAGGTGCTGGGTGCGGGCTTGCACAACGACTACAACGAGTTTTTGACCGCGCTAAAGAAGCTTGCCATCCAGAGCAATGTCAAACTCACCGCCAAGCGAGAGAAGCTCCTACAAGCGGAACTGGCCCAAAAGGACGAAGCCGCCCAGCCAGTGATTAAGAAGATCCACAAACCGGGCAAGGCCGAAGCCAACGCGCTCTATGGTCGCTATGAAGTGATAGTGGAGGGCAAAACCTGTGTGGTGGAGTACGAACCCGATACGGAACTGCGCGACACGGAGCAGGTGCCCCTGCTGGAAAATGGTGGCATTGAAGCATTTATTCAGCGAGAGGTGCTGCCCCACGCGGCCGATGCCTGGGTGGATGAGAGCAGCATCAAGATTGGCTATGAGGTGAGCTTTACCCGCTATTTCTACAAGCCGCAGCCGCTGCGCAAGCTGGCTGATATTCGCGCCGATATTGTGGCCCTGGAGAACGAGAATAAGGGCTTACTAGAGGAAATCATCGGTGGGATAGGCCTATGAAATGTCTTGTCGGGTGGGCACTGCCCACCAAAACCCAAGCTAAGCGGAACGCTATCTGGCTGTCATGAGCGATCGCTTCCCCATCATCGAAGTCCCTACTGATGCTGCCCGTGACGAAGAAGCCATGGGTAGCAAGAGCAAATTTTGGTACAACGACACCAACCTGGGTGACTGCCTGTTCAAACGGTCTCGGCCTAATACTGGGGAAGACTGGTCAGAAAAGGTTGCCGCCGAACTCTGCCAACTCTTGGGCTTGCCCCATGCCACCTACGAACTGGCCGTCTGGAATGAGGAGCTGGGTACCGTTTCTCCTAACCTGTTGCCCCCAAAGACGGCTCTCGTCCACGGCAACGAAATCCTGGCAGGTATGGCATCTAGCTATCCCAAGAATGAGCGCTACAACGTGTCTCAACATACCCTCTCGCTGGTTCTTAGCGCCGTTAAGCAACCTGGTGTCCAACTGCCTCCTAGCTGGGAGCCACCCCCTGGCGTGGGTAGTGCCATCGCCACCTTTATTGGGTACCTTCTGCTCGATGCCTGGATTGGTAATGGCGATCGCCACCACGAGAACTGGGGCTTTGTAATCCCTCTATCGCGAGGTGTCCCTAAGCTGGCTCCTACCTATGACCATGCCGCCTGCCTGGGCCGAGAACTGCTAGATGCCAAACGCCAACACCATCTCATTCAAAAGACTGTTCAAGCCTATGCAGCCAAATCGCGATCTGCTTTTTATCGACAAGTTGGAGACCCAAAGCCTATGTTAACGTTTGATGTCTTCGCCACCGTTGCCCGTAATTATGGCCAGTCAGCCAGTCTATGGTTAGACCAGTTAGCCAAAATCACGCCGACCGATATTGCGGCTTTACTACATCGGCTCCCATCAGGGCGTATTTCGTCAGATGCTCTAGAATTTGCGCACCAGATGCTTAACATTAATAGAAGCAGACTGCTGCATTTGCGAGAGGAATTGACTTGAAAACCTGTTTCTAGCTTGGCAAGATCCGGAGTCCCGCACCTGGTTTCCGGTGGGGCGGCTCACCCATAAGGAAGGGATGTACCACTTTAGCTACCTGCAAGGGGCGCTGGCGGCCCGCCAACAAGCGGGGTTTGAGCCAATTTTGTCCTTTCCACAATTTGACCACCCCTACGTTTCCCACGACCTCTTCCCGCTCTTTGCCAATCGGCTTTTGCGTCCCTCACGTCCGGAGTATAAGGACTTTATCCGGTGGCTCAATGTCCCTGAACATGAGGACGACCCCATTGCCCTACTAGCCCGCAGCGGTGGCAAGCGCAAGACCGATAACTTTGAAGTCTTCCCTGGCCCAGAGCCCGATGCCGACGGCAACTACCACATCCACTTTTTTACCCACGGCCTTAGCCACTTTCCAGAAGCCGACCAGCATTATGTGCAAACCCTGCCGCCAGGCACGCCCCTGTGCCTAATGCACGATATGCAAACCCCTTCGACTCGCGAGCCTTGGTGCTGAGAACCGAAGATCTGCATCAGGTGGGCTACTGCCCTCGCTACCTGGCGCAAGATCTATTCAACCTGGTTGCTCACTTTCCAGGCAGGGTAAAGGCCACCGTTGAACGAGTTAACCCGCCGCCGACACCGCTCCAGTTTCGGGTGTTGTGCAACCTCACGGCACCCTGGCTAGAAGGCTTTAAGCCTTTCTCTAGCCCCAGCTATCAACCCCTTGGCGAGGTGTCTGCGGCCCTAGGTCAATTGCCTCAGCTACTGTCTGAACAGCAGATGGGCAATGGAGATGGCGCAGAATGATTAGTGAGTTGAAACCCTATTCGGCTTACAAGGATTCTGGATTGCCGTGGTTAGGAGAAGTGCCGAAGCATTGGGCAATAGTACGAATAAAAAACCTCTTCCGGGAAATTGATCGACGTAACGGGAATAGTGGCAGCACTTTACTATCCCTAACTCGTTCTCGTGGAATTCTTCCCCAAGCAGAAGCCTCAAACCGAATAGCAAGTGTTGAGAATCTATCGAAATATAAGCTTTGTAAGCCTGGCGACTTGGTAATGAACCGAATGCAGGCTTGGTCAGGTATGTTTGCTATCTCGACATATGAAGGTTGTATTAGTCCCGATTACAGTTTGTTCCTACCTGTTAAACCACTCGACGTTAAATACTTTGAGTATGTATTCAAAACTCCATTACTTATAGAACAATTTGCACAGCGATCTAAAGGTATTGGAACTGGGTTTAATCGTCTTTACACACCCGATTTTGGTGTTGTTCCACTCGCGATTCCTTCTGTTGAAGAACAATCTAAAATCGCAACCTTTCTCGACTATGCTGATCGCCGCATTCGCCGCTACATTCGCAGTAAGCAAAAACTGATCAAACTGCTCGAAGAACAAAAGCAAGTCATCATCAACCAAGCCGTTACCCGTGGCCTTGACCCCAACGTCTCCCTCAAGCCCTCCGGCATCGAATGGTTAGGCGACATACCAGCAAGATGGGACTTGAAGAAAGTTAAATTTTTGGTCGCCTCTCGTGGCGGAATGACTCCTAGTAAAGCAGAGGCAAATTATTGGAATGGAGAGATTCCTTGGGTAAGCCCTAAGGATATGAAGGTTCTTGAATTGGTTGACTCAGAAGATCACATTTCCGATCTCGCTCTTAAATGGAAACAGGAATTATACTTCTTCCTTCTAATGT
>JAAUUR010000497.1 GCA_012031045.1 Leptolyngbyaceae cyanobacterium SM2_5_2 | reverse complement strand
AAGGCACGGTCAATCTGCTCCCTAAGACCGGGTTGGGGATAAATTACTCCTCCCAAAATGCCGCCGTAGTGGGCGACTAGCTCAGCTAAATTTTTAGCGTCTGGAGAATCGTAAAGCTCCATCCCCACCAGGCAAACGGCTTGTAGCACAATTTTGTCGGCCCATGCCTCTTGTAGGGCATGAAATACCGGCAAACTAATCGCCGCCTGACCATCCAGACTATCCAGGTGGGTACGAATGGCCTGGGTGCCGTGGGCATAGCTACACTGCAAGGCAAAGTTCATCCGGGCCAGGAGGTCGGTCGCTTGCCAGTGCTGACGGCGATCGCGGTTGGCACAATCCAGGGCGGCCCCAAAGGTGCCATCAGGATTGGGTGTGCGGGGCCAGGTGTGTGCCTTATCTAGATGGGTGTGGCTATCTACAAAGCAGGGCCACACCATGCCCTGGCGCAGATCCCAGGCGGGTTGGTAGGCAGGGGGCGTCTGGTGGCTGGGCAGAATAGCCGCCATCCGCCCAGCCCGAATTTCTATGTGAACCGCCACCAGCTCTTCCTGCCAGGGCGAGGCGGCTAGGTCTGGTAGAGGGGTTTGCCAGGGAACCGAGGCCCCTAAACAAGCCAGGGGCAAACGGACATTGTGTAGCCAGTAGTGGGCATTCTCCTCACGGAGAAAGGCAGGAAAAGAGGACATCACTTCAGTTGCACCATCCGTTTGCTAGGGCCAGGCTTTTATTGTGCCGTGCTGTCTAGATTGGCGCAAACTCGTTCATAGTATCCCTGTACCCGCTAAGATGGGGCGTGACTAGCATTGAGGGAATTATGCCGGTTTTACTGAGCATGCTTTGTGGAGTAGGGTTGGGCGCTGCCGCCACCTGGTTAATTTTTGCCAGCCGTGTGCAGATGATGCGCGAGCGGGCCAAGGCCGATTTGGTGGCGGAGCGAGCCAGCATGATTGAGCGCCTGCACCAAAAAGACCAGCAGCTTGACGACTTGCGCACCACCCTCAGCGGCATGCAGACCCAACTCGACTACAGCCGCCACGAAACCCGCGACGAAGCCGCCCGGCGCTCGGCGGCGGAAGCCCATCTTAGCCATCTCGGAGACCCTAGAGCAAGGTCTGCGCGATCGCGAGGCCCGCCTGGCCCAAACCCAGGGCGAAAACACGTTGCTCAGAGCCAAACTCTCGGAACTCAACACCCAACTCCTCCACGAGCAGCGGGCGGCCCAGGACAAAGTGGCCCTACTCAACCAGGCCCAGCAACAGCTCAGCGATGCCTTTCGTGCCCTCTCGGCGGATGCCCTGCGCCACAACAACCAATCCTTTTTAGAGCTGGCCCAGGCCAAACTGTCTACCTTTCAGGCCCAGGCCGAGGGCAGTCTACAGCAGCGGCACCAGGCCATTGACGACGTAGTTAAGCCCCTGCGCGACTCCCTGACCAGGGTAGATGGCACGTTGCAGGCTCTGGAACGCGATCGCCTCTCGGCCTACGCCAGCCTTACCGAGCAACTCAAATCCCTTGCTACCAGCCAGTCTCAGCTCCAGGGCGAAACGGCCAACCTGGTCAAGGCGCTGCGGGCACCAGCCGTGCGCGGGCGCTGGGGCGAAATTCAACTGCGGCGGGTCGTAGAAATGGCCGGCATGGTGGAATACTGCGACTTCATTGAACAGTGCTCCGTAGAGGCCGAGGGCGGACGACTGCGACCCGATATGGTGATTAAGCTGCCCAATGGTCGCCAGATTATTGTGGATTCCAAAGCCCCCTTGCAAGCCTACCTGGAAGCGGTAGAAGCCACCGATGACCAAACCCGGCAAGACAAGCTGCGAGCCCACGCCCGGCAGGTGCGCACCCATCTCACCCAGCTTGGCACCAAGGCCTACTGGGAGCAATTCGACGCCTCACCCGAATTTGCGGTGCTGTTTTTGCCCGGAGAAACCTTCTTCAGCGCCGCCTTGGAGCAGGATCCCCAACTGATTGAATATGGCGTTAACCAGAGCGTGATTTTGGCCACGCCCACCACGCTAATTGCCCTGCTAAAGGCCATTGCCTACGGCTGGCGTCAAGAAAAAATGACCGAGAATGCCCACATGGTCAGCACGCTAGGCAAGGAACTCTACGAGCGCCTACAGGTTCTCACCGGCCATGTGATCAAACTTCGCAAGGGTTTGGAAACCTCCGTCAAAGCCTTCAACCAAACCGCCGCTTCTTTAGAAAGCCGGGTGCTAGTCAGTGCCCGACGCTTTCAGGAACTGGGTGCCACCGCCGCCGAACCCATTGAAATCCTGAAGGGCATTGACTTAGCTCCGAGGATGCTGGCGGGGGACGGGGAGCAGACCTCCGACCCACTGTGTCAGCCGAGCCCTTAACGGCTGCAACCCACGCCAGAGCGGCTGGAGCCAGCTAAACCGAGATTTAGGAGTCTTAACGTTACAATCTTTAAGCTTAGCCAGCAGGTCGGCAACGGTGGCGTCGCTTTGGGCTAGCTGCGCGGGCAAGCAGTTGGGCTGCTTACGACAAGAACTGCAATACATGACCTGTCAAGCTAGCGCTTGGTGAAAAACTACAATCGAAACGATGGGGTTAGCAGATGCACAACCTCTATATTTTGATTCATGGGACGAAAAAGCTGTTCACCAGAAACTGAATACAACCTGAAGGTTTGAGCTTTTGTAAAGTTTAGGGGCCAGTAAGCCCGTTGCCATATCGTTTCTTTACGGTACGGCTAACCAACCTGGTAGACGCAGGGAAATATGGCACGATCAGGTTAAGGGTAAACGATCAAACCAGTGTTTAGGGTTTCCCGCAGCACACGACGCCTCTCTTCAGGCCTAATTTACGTTTACTTTTCTAGGTTTTTGCGTTTGGCTTGGCGATAGCTCCAGCCAAGGCCACGTAACCTGGGCATTGCTGTCAATGCCTGGGCAGAGTTACTTGACCAGGTTTAGATCTCAGCCCTACTGGTGCGTGTTTTACCAAAGGAGGATACCCATGCAACTGACAACCCTGGCAGGTGTAGCCCTGGCCATTCCGCTAATGGTGGCGATGCCGGTGCGGGCTGAAAATCCGGCCCATGTCCAGCAGTTGTTGGAAACTAACCTCTGTGCCGGTTGCGATTTATCGGGGGCAAATCTATCTCAGGCGCACCTGATCGGGGCCGACCTGCGCAATGCTGACCTGAGCGGGGCAATTTTGGTAGAAGCCAATCTAGAAGGAGCCGATTTAACCGGGG
>JAAUUR010000040.1 GCA_012031045.1 Leptolyngbyaceae cyanobacterium SM2_5_2 | reverse complement strand
AGTGGGCTCCCCTGCGGCAGCGATCCACTCAGGTGATTCATTACATTTACCAACGCACCAGCGGTCAACTACCCATTGTGGGGGTGGGTGGCATTTTTACCGCTGCCGATGCCTGGGAGAAAATTACCGCTGGTGCCTGTCTATTACAAACCTATACCGGCTGGATTTACGAAGGCCCGTGATGGTACGGCGAATGCTAGCAGGGTTGCTGGCCAAGCTAGAGGAGCACCACTTCACCTCCATTAGTGAGGCCGTAGGCTTGAGTCATCGCCTGTAACCCTTTATCATTCAGGCCAGTTGCCAAAGCGCCCCCAGTGAATTTACGGGATTAGGGCACTACGGTAGTATGGTTGCCTGTGTGAAATTTTCCTCAGGTTCAGGTTTGGGAGCAAGGTGTAGCCGATGCCCTACGCCTGGGACTAGGCCTACCTTGTTCTGCTAACACCCTATGGTCTCCCCCTCCCAACTCCAATCCCTTGTACCCTGTCCCGCTGGCCCCCTTCAGATTTTGCCTGCGGTTTCGGGGCGTTCTGAGGTGAATGGCCAGGGCCATCAGGACGCCACTCTCGTTCTGTCGCTGATTATTCCTACCTACAATGAAGGGCAAACCCTGGAGGCCTTGGTCCGCACCCTAGTAGACCGTCTAAATAGGGTTTTGCCGGATCAGTACGAGCTAATTTTGGTCGATGACGATAGCCCCGACCTGACCTGGGAACGGGGGCTGGCCCTGAGTTACCAAGTCCCTCAACTGCGGGTCATGCGGCGGCAGGGAGAACGGGGCCTGTCCTCAGCGGTAATTCGTGGTTGGCAGGTGGCTCAGGGGCAAATTCTAGGGGTAATTGATGCCGACCTGCAGCATCCCCCAGAGGTTCTGCTATCCCTCCTCACGGCCATCGAAAACGGCTCTGACCTGGCTGTAGCCAGTCGCCACATCGAAGGGGGTGGGGTAAGTGAATGGAGCTTTACCCGACGCATGTTGTCTCGCGGGGCACAAACCCTGGGGCTGCTGCTGTTACCTGGCGTGGTTGGGCGAGTCAGCGATCCCATGAGTGGATATTTTTTAGTGCAGCGCCAGGCTATTGCTGGCCCTGTGCTCAATCCTAAGGGCTACAAAATTTTGCTGGAAGTGCTGGGGCGGGGCGACATCCAAGCCATTGCTGAAATAGGATACGTGTTCCAGGAACGTCTAGAGGGTGCCAGCAAGGTCACCTGGCGGCACTACCTAGACTACATCCACCATTTACTGCGGCTGCGGGCTGGAGGACGGCTATCGCATCTCCATCGGCGCTTTCCGCTGCAGCGGTTTGTCCGCTTTGGTGTAGTGGGTTTAAGCGGTGTAGTAGTAGATATGGCCATTCTTTACCTGCTGCATACCACGTTGGGGTTCCCCCTGACGCGCAGCAAACTGGTGGCGGCTGAGGTGGCCATCATCAACAACTTCATCTGGAACGACGCTTGGACCTTTGCTGATGTCAGCGTTCGGCAACAGAGCTGGTCGGCCCGCCTCAAGCGTTTTCTTAAGTTCAACCTGATTTGCTTGGCGGGTTTAGTGCTTAATGTGATGGTGCTGAACCTGGTGTATAACCTCATCTTTGGCCAGCAATGGGCCTATCTCGCCAACTTAATCGCGATCGCCCTGGTCACCCTGTGGAACTTCTGGCTCAATCTTAAATTAAACTGGCGAGTGACTCAGGTTAAATAGCTCTAGCCTAGATCAGTAACTGTTCCATAGATACCACCTGGCCGGTTCTGGCCGATTCCTGTGCGGCGGCAGCCACCCGCAGACTATACAGGCTGGTTTCTGGGGTGCAATAGAGTGGTGTTTGATCTTGGAGATAATCAAGCACCATTTTGGTATCCGTGGCAAACAGCCCCCGGCGCGAACCAACGGAAATTGGCTGGTCGCCCTGAGCAGTAATTACACGCCCCTGCTCACCATCGAGAATTATCTTCCCGGTCTGCCCCCAGACCGCCAACCGCCGTTCCCCCTCCCAAATCCCTTCCCCCTTACCGTAGACCACCTCTGCCATCAGGCCAGACGCAAAGGTAAGCTGAGCTTTACATAGGCACGTTATGTATCGAGTCAGCCCTTTTGGATCGGTTGTTAATCCCTCGTAGTGGTTTTGGCAGTAAACTCGCTCTACACGACCAAAGCCATCCACTAAGCGATGGATGCGAGACAGCGCACCAATAAGAGGAAAGCCAAACAGCTCAGGGCTGTAGGTCCAAGATTCTGGAGCCGGAGATTTTAGAGATAGCGTACTGTAGTGAGCATAAATAGGTAGCCCCAGGCTAGGCAGGTGAGCCTTAAAAGCCAGGTGTGTTCCCCCCAGTAGCTCAATATGCTCGACGTGGAGCAAGCGTTGGTTGGCCTTGGCCAAAGCTAACGCGGCTTCTGCGTCCAGCACCGTTAACGCCAGAGGATACTCCACCACCACATGTTTGTGGGCCGCTAGAGCGGCTAGCACCACTGCCCCATGATCGCGATTAATATGGCTGACTACCACGAGATCAAGCTTGGGGTGAGCCACCAAATCCTGCCAGGAGGGTAGGGGTATGGCACCATAGCGCTGGGCAAAGGCTTCAACGACAGGTGGCTGATGCCCAGCCACAGCTACCAGTTGCCCTCGCCCATCGGCTATCAACGCATCGGCCCGGAGCCGAGCCACAAAGCCAGTCCCCATTAAACCAATCCTTACCATCGCCATAGCGGTGTGAACCTATCTCTAACTACAACTAATTCAGGGATTTGACCCCAAGCTACCAACACGATCCTCAAATTTCCACATGCTGATAGGCCATAACGGTAATCGGGAAAAATTGGTAGAGGTTTATCAACTTTTCATAGTCAATTCCCTAATTGGCCCAGAAGTGTATTTCCCTATGAATGAATGCTATAACCCCTCTCCGAAACAGGGAATAATTGAGTTAGTGTGACAATATCCGAGTAGGGCTTAGTCCTTGAGATAGTGTCCCACGCCAGAAGGGATGACCTTTTCCCTTTTACTTAAGCACCAGCCTACTTTGCCGGTAACGGCGGCATCTTGATGCCTTGGTCTGATAACCATTCACCGGGCCGAATGAGCTACTGCATCAATCCCGATTGTTCTCAACCCAAAAACCCTCCTGCGGAGATGCGGTGTCAATCCTGTGGGGCAGAGTTGCTGCTGCGGGGGCGTTACCGAGTATTGCGAGCGCTAGGCCGGGGAGGCTTTGGGGCAACGTTTCTGGCTCGAGATGAAATGCTACCCGGCAAGCCGCCCTGCGTTATCAAGCAGCTACGTCCCTCCGCGGAAGCCCCTCACCTGTTAGACATGGCGCGGGATTTGTTTCAGCGAGAGGCCAAGATTCTTGGTCAAATCGGCAACCATCCCCAGTTGCCTCGATTATTGGATTATTTTGACGTTAATCAAGAGTTTTTCCTGGTTCAAGAGTTTGTCAACGGTTCCACCTTGCAGCAAGAAGTAAAGCGGGGAGGGCCGTTTACAGAGGCTGGGGTAAAACAGTTTCTTAGCGAAATTCTGGCCATGGTGCAGTACGTCCACAATCACCATGTCATCCATCGCGATATTAAACCGGCCAACATTATTCGTCGTGATCAGGATAAAAAGCTGGTTTTAATTGACTTTGGCGCCGTTAAAGATAAGGTTAACCTGACTCAGGCTAGCAGTTCTGAGCAAACGGCCCTGACGGCCTATGCCATTGGCACCCCTGGCTACGCCCCTCCAGAGCAGATGGCTATGCGCCCAGTCTACGCCAGCGATATCTATGCTCTGGGGGTCACCTGTATTTACCTGCTGTCGGGCAAAGCGCCTAAAGATTTGGATTACGACCCAGTTACTGGCGAACTGCTGTGGCGAGATAACGTGCACATCAGCGACCACTTTGCCAAGGTCTTGCAGAAGATGTTGGAAATCTCGGTGCGTCACCGCTATCAATCGGTTGATGCGGTACTGCGGGATCTTGATCTAGAGCCCTATATTCACAGCTTGGCCCAAAATATGGCCACCTACAACTTGCCTGGGGCAAACAGCAGCGAGGGCTATAGTGATCCACTAAATGGTTTATCTCTCCAGGCTGGTGGTAGCAACTCTGGGGGGTCGCCTTCGGCCCGTATGGCGGCGGCTATTCGGGCTAGGCGCGAGCGAGCCAGCTCTAACTCAGGTGCCCCACATTCTGCTGTGCCCGGTGTTCGTTCGAGCCCTACCGTCAATGTCACTAAGCCCCTAGGGATGCCAGCTATGGCGGGTAGAGCCTCCTTTACCTCTGAGGAAATCAAGCAGAAGTATTCAAAGGGGCGACGCGACTTTTCTCTCCAAACCTTACATGGGTTGGATATGCAGCGAACCGCCCTGGCCAATATCAACTTTAACCAGTCGAAATTGCCTAGCGCTAACTTTCAAGGCGCAGACTTAAGCAACGCCAATTTTGGCCGGGCGAATTTGAGTCGGTCAAATCTACGTAATGCCAAACTGGTCAAAGCTTACTTTCACTATGCCAACCTGGAAGGGGCCGATTTACGTGGTGCCGATTTGAGTCAAGCCTGTCTATCCAACGCTAACCTGCGCGGGGCCAACCTCTGTGGGGCCGACCTAACTAGAGCCATGGTGTCTGATGACCAGTTAGCCAGCGCTCGGACAAATTGGTCTACGGTTTTACCCAATGGACGACGGGGCATTTTGTAAACCACCGCAAACTCGATAACTGGCCACACCAGTTCAGCCTCCAGGCCGGGGCAAAGGAGCTACCGGGCAGTGATAGAACGACGGGTGGATTTTCCTTGGATTTTGCCCGCCAATGCCGCTGTAAAGGCACAAAAGTGCCCTATGGTAATAATGCAACGTTAGGTAAGCCAACCGTCATGGGCACAAGACAAGGGGTCGTCCACCTGGGGCCGCGCATTGCGGCCTTCCTAGCTGTGGTGGTAATGACCTGGGCGATGCTGGGCTGCGCTAAGCCCACCCAACCTACGGTATTACTGTCAGAACCCACCGTTGAGCCTAACCGCCTAATCGGGCAAATTGCTGAGGTGTCTCCCCCTGAAACGCTAGAGGTGCTTAAGCAAATCATCGATGCTTACACGCCTCAAGTCAGAATTTTGAGCCCTCGCCCAGGAGAGATTTTAGACCGCACCACTGCATCGGTGCGAGTGCAGGTGCGGGGGTTGCCGCTGTTTAAGGATGAAACCTGGCAGCTTGGGCCTCACCTCCATGTTTTTCTGGATGATGAGCCGTACCGAGCCGTGTATGACCTGTCAGAACCGCTGGTGTTTGAGGATCTGGCGCCCGGCACCCACACTCTGCGCGTGTTTGCCTCTCGTCCCTGGCACGAGAGCTTTAAAAACCAGGGAGCCTTTGACCAGCGCACCTTCCACGTATTGGCCCAAACACCTCAAAACGAGGTAAACGCTAACGCTCCCCTGCTGACCTATAGCCGCCCTCAAGGTAGCTACGGCGCTGAGCCAATTATGCTCGATTTTTATCTCACTAACGCCCCCTTGCACCTCAGTGCCCAGGAGGACGATAAGGACGACCTGCACGACTGGCGAGTACGCTGTACGGTCAACGGTCAAAGTTTTGTGTTTGAGCAGTGGCAGCCGATTTATCTCAAGGGCTTTCAACCTGGCCAAAATTGGGTGCAGCTAGAACTCATTGATGAAACCGGACGGGCTATCGATAACCGTTTTAACAATACAGTGCGGATTATTGACTACCAACCGGGCGGTACAGATACCCTATCGCGCCTGGTGCGTGGTGAGCTTGACCTGAGGGAAGTAGCTGGCATTATCGACCCGACTTACCTGCCGCCCCAGCCAGAGCCCTCCACAGAACCGGTTGCACAACCAACGCCGGCAAAACTCTCTCCACCTGAGAACCAGCCTGTGCCTGCGCCGGAACCTGATCAGCCGTTAGAGTTTTTACCAACTGCGCCAGTTGAGCCTCAGGGCGATATGCCAATTGCACCCCAGCCCTCTTCTTTGCCCGAAGAGTCATCCTCTCAGGATAAAGATCTCACGCCGGAGCCATTGTCACCCCTGGAGGCAGAGCCAGAAGTCCTGCCCAGTCAGGCTCCGACGGCGGAAAGTAGCAATTTTCCCGCTCAAGCACCTCGCCCCGTGGCCAGAGGCCGAGTTAGGGCCTGAACCAACCGAGAACCCGGTATCTGTGCCCAGTCCTAAACCAGAGATGACGCCGTTACCAGCCACCGAACCGTCGGTTCTGGAGTCGCCGACTGTGGCATCCCCCCAGGTCGGTGTCCCCATGGGTGAGGAATCAGAACTGCCAACTCGTGATTCTGCGCCTACCGTTCCGGCTCAGCCTGAAAACGTAGAAAAAGCAACCGGAGCCAAAGGGTTAATGAACCGTTTTCGCGGCTGGCAAGAGAAGCAACGCTCTCTGACACACTCTACGCCTATCCCCAGTGATGGCCTACCGATGGACTCGGTGCCTATCTATCAAACCCCTAATGAACCAACCCCTAATGGGAATGCGCCAGTTCTAGAAAGCCTAGATTCAGACGCTACTCCTGCAGAATCTCCGGCAACGCCTGACCCCTCGGCTTACATTGAATTACCCAGAGGTATGCCGGAGTTGATAGAGCCTTACCTAACCCAGCCCCACTTGACGGAACCTCGTACCCAAGCCTTGCCCATCCCTCCAAAGGGCCATTCTAATAATGACGACGAAGCCGAAACTGACCCAGCGCAAGAACAACCATCGATATCATCGCCTGCACCGCCTTCCCAGGGTAAACAGAACCCTTTGGGCAACCCTATAAATCGACCCTATATTTAGAATCTGGATATTTATTACCCTGACAGTGGTTAGGTGGATGAACAGTGCTTAACCGAGCGACGCTTAGGAATTTAGCGTACTCTCAGCAGATGCGTGCTAGCACCTACTGAATCAGCCGAATGGTCAGAGGATAGCGATAGGCGAGGCCTTCGTTAGCTTTGACAGAGGCTAGAATAACCAGCCAGCACCAACCAGGCAATGGCCAGAAAAATCAGCAGGGGTATACCAATGATGACTAAAATCAGGACTAGCGACACTAGCATATAGATAGTCATCGAAATATTGAAATTTAGGGCTTCTTTCCCCTGATCATCAACAAAGGGCATTTCCTCCCGCTTCAATAACCATACTAAGAGAGGCCCTAGGATAGAGCCAAAGGGCATGATTAGCCCTGACAAAGCACTTAAGTGAGCTAAGGTTGCCCACATACGAGATTCTGGGGTGGAGCTAAGTTGCGTCATAGCAGCAGCACGGCAGGTTGTGGTTCTGGAAACTAAGTCCATTAGCACCTGCTGCCAAGCTAGCCTAAATGGCCTGGCAAACGCCCTACTCTGCTTACAAAATGTAGTATTTCAAAATCAACACAACTTACAGCATTTCCTTGTCGGGTGAAGTATGACCCGCCTCGCAAAATCAAAGGTTGCAGGGCTATTCGTGTACCTCACTAGCAATTAAAGAATGCTGCGATGAAGCCTACTCCTCATCGTCGTCTTCATCAGAAGGATAGACAAAACTGGTTGATCGCCCGGTCAGAACGGACTTACCCAGGGAAAGAGCTTTTTTGGCTTGCAGGGCAGCCGTGCGCTTCCAAGTCGCCCGACGCTGGTCGCGTTTTTGTTTGGAGGTTTTCTTCTTTGGAACCGCCATGACAGCAATATATCAAATTTGACAACCTTACAAGCATAGAGCAAGACTGAGCAAATGTGCAATGCCAATATAGGTTCTTGCATTGAGCAGCCCTTCAGCGCTTCAGCCGCCCTCTAGCGCACTAGAGTAGAGCCCTAGCGGCTTCGTAGTAGGTGGCCCAATGGCGAAATGTCGGGCTTGAGGCGCCAGTCACCTCGGCTAACGGAGACCGTGAGCACAGGAACAGTAATATCTTGGCTGCTGCCAGTAACCGTAACGATCACATCCGTCATCAAAACATCGGCATCAAAACTGCGCTGTACGGCGGCGCGGGCAACGATTTCAGACCGTTGCACAAAGCTCTCGAAGCTTTCGTTCTCTTCCCTGGTCAAAAACAAATTCAACCGCGATGTATAAGCCGCAGCAGCGGGAGGAGAAATCACCTGGGGCAACCAGCCACCGCTTAACCCCAGTAGCACAACCAGAACCGCACGAGCGATTAAGGTGGTCCTAGACTGAAATCTGCCTTTTCCACTGTTGAGGCAGTGGGGAAATTTTTTCTGCCTACTTTGGCTTGGGTGGGGCTGCTCCATAACGATCTCCTGCAACTTACAACTATCCTCACCTAGTCAGTTTGCCCTTCCTTGGGAATCATAGTGGCTTTAATAATGAGTAACTCGCAACCTACCAGGAGAGAGACTCGTTCAAGGCTGCTTAAGGAAAGCATATCGCCCCAATTTTAGCGGTAGTTGCCGAAATAGGGGCAAAATATTTCTCTCAATGTTTTGTGCGTCCCAATCCGGGGTAGGCGCTACTATGGCAGTTGACTTTTACCAAGTCGTTGACCGGGCTAGAGAGGAGGCACCCAACCGAAATGGCAAGCCATTGGCCAGTGATCGTCGGCATTAACCAGTATGAATTGCTGCAACCCCTGCTTTACGCTCAATTTGACGCGATTGAACTGAAGGATTTCTTAGTGCACGAAGCGGGGCTGCCACCTCAATATTGCACTTTGCTGACCGATATTTCGCCAATGGTGTACCAGGGGGCGGCCTTTCCAAGTCGCGAGGTGTTGTTGAAACGGCTAGCGCAAACCGTCAACCAAGCTACAGAGGGGGACACAGTTTGGTTCTTCTTTAGCGGCTATGGTGTGCACTGGGAAGGAGAGGACTATATCCTACCGATTGATGCTGACCCCAACCGGATTGCCCAAACCGGCATTTTGGTGGAAACCCTGTTTCAAATCCTAAAGACAGGGCAAGCGACTCAGACCCTGGTGATTTTGGATATAAATCGGCCCCAGTCGGCTCTGTCCCCAGCGCGATTGGGCCAACAATCGCTGGAGCTAGCTAAGAGCTTATCCGTTCCTCTGGTATTGTCGTGTCAGCCCAACGAGTTTTCTCAGGAAACCCTAGCGGTTCGGCATGGCTTGTTTAGCGAAGCCATGATTGAGGGGATGCGGTTTCATGGTTGCTTAACGCTGGCCCAACTGGTTGATTATTTGGCCAGTCGGGTACCAGAACTCTGCCGACAATACTGGCGGCCTGAACAGCACCCGGCCATGGCCATTCCGCTGGAACAGAAGTTTTTGATGCTAGTGCCCCCCAGCGCGGCGGGGCAGCTACCCGGTGTGCCTCTGCTCCAGTTTGATGAGCCCGTGATTGTTACGCCACCGATTGAGGATGGCAACGGATCAGACACAACACCGGAAATCATAGTGCCAGACATTAAACTTGTCCCCGGTGGCCAGGAAAATCTTCGGCCTGAGCTAGAAGTGCCGGTTACAGAGCCACCTGCGCCAGAAAGCGGTAACAGTGGTGTTCCAAATCCATCTGTACCTCCCTTGCCCTTACCGGTAGAAATTCCGCCAATCCCAGATAGCGAAGGGGCAATACTGCGGCCAGCACCTAGCTCCACCGAGCCTAACTCCACCGAGCCTAGCTCCAGTATCGGGGGTTGGCATTGGCCTCAGTGGGGACTATTGGCGGCTGGGCTGCTTTTGCTAGGCGTGTTATTGCGGAATCAAGCCGTTTTTGGAGCGGTGGTTCAGCGGGGATGAACACTAACGAAACCGCAGAGCCTGCTGTAGAGCCTGCCGATGAAGGGGGCGAAGCTAGCCCGTCTCCCCAACCAGCATCGCTGGAAACAGCCCCACCGGCTAATCTGGAAGCCATTTTCCCTGGAAGTAATATTGATTCTGCCCAGGCTCTAGAACTTGCCCGCACCGCCCTAGCCAAACAGCAGTTTGGAGAAGCCCTAACCTGGCTAAATCAGATCCCCGAAGACCAGCGGCCAGAAGATTATGCCACCCTGTTAAGCGAAGCCGAGGCTGGCTATGCCAGCTCAGTTGTAACTGGCGAAGCTATGTTGAGTGAGGCCCGCCGCCTGGTTGAGCCAGTGCCCGCCTCGCTGTTCAATGATGCCATTGAGCGAGCTCGGCAGGTTCCCGTAGGCGACCCTGAGTATGATCAGGCTCAGGCCGACATTGCTCGCTGGAGTCAGGTGATTTTAGACCTGGCGGAGGGGCGGGCCGCCTCAGGTAATTTTGATGGAGCCATTGCTGCTGCGCAGCTTGTGCCACAAGACCAAGCTGACGTGCATGCCCAGGCTCAAGAGCAAATTAAGCGATGGCAGCAGCGCCAGGTCAACCGGCAGTTGTTGCAGCAAGCCCAGGGGCTTCTGCAACCTGATCAAGCCACGTCATTTAGGGATGCTATCTCTCTGGTTCAGCAAATTCCCCCCGACTATCCAGAGTCTGCCACGGCCCAGGAGCGCATTGACCAATGGAGCCAGGATATTCTGGTGATTGCCCGTGCCCGTGCCGCCGTCGGCCAAACCGCCGAAGCCATTGCCGCCGCTAACCTGGTACCGGCAGACACCAGTGCCTACGACCAGGCTCAACAGGAGATTCAGCAATGGCAGGGGCAGTGAGGAGCAGGCCGTGGAGGGTTAGGGGAACAAGGGCAGTAAATGGTTTTGCTGCGCTCTTCCGAAAGGTTACTGACCTGCTGGGCTGACCCCATAGAAACCAGGTAAATGGCCTGAAACTTCTGCAAAATCCAGCGAAAGGTCGGCTTAGAGGTCGGACGCTGCTTTTGGTCGAGCATCGTGTCATCGGCTTGAGCGAGTTGGGCTCTGAGTTGGCGCTGGCCCAGGCTGTAGACCAGCAGCATCAAGGCCGTATCTAGAACATTCGTGGCCAGAATGAAGCGACGATAGCGCTGTTGGCCCTGGGTCTCGTACTCAGCGGTGCGTTCCAAGGTTGCTTGCCATTGATAGCCTAAAGCGGGCGGGGCTGATGATTGAGACCGCTTCAGCCTCTGACGTGCCCTCAGGCCCAGTCACGGCGGGATACTCCCCATCAAGAGCAAACGAAGTCGAGTCCAGATGGCACTGGCTGACATTCACCCCAAAGCGCTTCACCGCCTGCATCGCCGCTTTGAGAACAAACAGCGTTGTCCCGGACTCAAACAGCTGATCTAGCACTCGTCCCAGGCGCTCATCGTTGAGATGCGCCACTGTAATGCCCGTGCCCAGCAGGTGCTCGACTGGTTTGCCCTCGAAAAACTCGATAAACAGTTACAGCGGTGCGCTGACAAACCCTAACCCATTGAGGATCATCGCTTTCACCACTTGCCCAGGGCTGATGTGGTTTAACGGATGGGGTTCTAGAAGTTCGTCGGTTAGCTCAGTTCAAAATATACACGTACGACTATGTCGCCGATTAGTTTTGTCAGTCAACCAGGTAGGCAGGTGAGGGGAGCCTTCACTTTACTGATTCAATGTACTGAATAAAGTTACCTGTAGGTGGACAAGAGCGATATAGTATTCTGCATTGATACAACATTTTAGAGAACCGGCTGACTTACGGGATTCTGCTGACTCACCAGCTAGAACATGTTGTTCTCAAGATTTCAAGAGTGTTAGCTATCCACCCACGGCTAACTTCAAACTGTCTTCCATTAACTTGAGGGCAATCCGAAGGTTAGCTTGGGTCCACAACAGCGGAGTAGCATCATTAGGAACATAGCGACCAGCCTTCAAATAATATAACTCAGGGCATTTAAAGCCTCCGAACTTAGACTCATCAGCTGTTAGTTGGCCCAGGGCTCTGTTTAGGTAAAACGTTTGCTTTTGCAAGTACTCGACCTGTCGAGTTTTTTGGAATCTGGCTCCAAATATAGCTGAGACAATTGGGTCAAAAATACACCATTGCGCTTCTTCTCCGGGCTGCAAGGCACGACCCTGTTGCTGTAGCCATGCCTCCCGCTCCGATGAAATGGTGGTGCGAATGGATGCGGGGATATCCTCATAATCACGGCACCAGAAAGAGTCTCCTAAATATCGAAAGATGCCGTAGTCGCCCTGCAAATTATTAATAACGTCCGTAACAATTTGCTCAATCATCTCCTCCTGTAAAAGTTGCAGAGGATAGATTAAAATAAGAGTGCGGCATCATAGCGACGGACTTTTTCAGGTTGAACACACTCCGCCGGGAGAATCTGGTCAAGAGCCCTCAACCCCGATTGAATTAAAACCTCTAAAAACTCAGGCGTAATTAACCGCTCTTTATATTGGCAGCAGAAGGTAATAAAGACCGGTTCTAGGCAAAGAGCCTTGAGTGCCTTGAGTGCAGCCACGACCACGCCAATGCTTGATGCTTCAATTTTCCGAGTTTCTTCCCAATGGCCACTATCCTCATCTTGCCAGTAGGTAATGGCTTCAAAGTAGAGGGGAAAAAGCGCAATCAAGTCAATATCTGACTGAGTTGGAGTCAGATGTTGCTCGCGCACTAACTGACAATAAAACCAAAGAAAATACCCTAGCGCATCATTTTGAGCATGCTCCCAGGGTTGATCAATTTCTTCCAATTCGCTACCTTTGAACCGAATATGCGGTCGATTCATAGGAACATTAGAAGCGATTTCATCGTTAATGATTTTTTCAAATCGTGAACGATGCTTCTGAAAATAGGCCATCAAGCATCTAATAGTTTTGAGGGCAACATCAACGTCTCCAATCAGATAATGGGAATAAGCCACATAAACATTATCTCTCACCCATACCGCTGCATAGCCAGTATATTCTGTTGAAGACCCAACAATTGCGGCAGGGAAAAGACCATTTCCCAGGCAAGGAAAATGAAATGTGCCCTTTTCTTTTAATAAATCACTAATAGATGCCAGATCTTCTAAATTATAGTCAGGCTTTACCAACTGGGCAATCTGTTCATTGTGTAAGGCAAGCATGATTTCTACTCACAAGTAAGAAAACAACAGGTACTGCAAATAACAAAATCTTAGGCCAAAGAATCAGTGAAGTTTAAGGCCGCAATTGAAAAACCCTGCCGAGTGAATTTAAATATCTCCCCGACTACTTTTTTTACGCCTCAAGAAGTTGAACCAGAGCTAAAAACTAAATTTTATAAACGCTATTGGAAAGGGAGCCTTAGAAGTAAGAGTAAGGATAGGTCAGATGTTCAAATGCTGCCTACAACAAACAACATTTCTAACGATCTCCAAGTAGAATGCCAAGTAAAACTAAAAATCAGTCCTAGAGTTCGCCAACCTTTTAGTTTAGTGAGCCTGGTTAGGGGAAAATCTTAGGTCCTTAATATCAATAATCCCCTTACCATAGCCCAGTTCTCCACGTATTCCCGGACGGAATCTACCCAGCTTAATCACAACTCCTGCAATCACAGAAAGGTTTGCATTACAAATCTCCTCTTCGCTAATATATTGATTGCCATCTGACTCAAAGTGACACCACTTTCTTTTATCTTGTAGATCAACGTATATGGCCGTCCAAGTTCCATCTCCATGTACTGGAAATTGCCTGTATTCTCCGGCTCTGCTTGCGTAGTCCCAGTGCTGATATTTCCCATTTACAATACGAATAGCAATCCCAACATCTTTTAGAAGATCTAAACTTTGTAAAGCCTGAGGTGGAATCCTCGCCTTAAAATAAAGGTAATTTAATCCTTGACCTTCAAGCCGAACAGCTCTTTCATTTTGAGGCCTAATAGTAATGTTACAACCCCAGCTTGGTTCTAAGGATTCAAACTCAATCCTTAGAAATGGATCCATCTCACCAATTATTTTGGCGTTTATCGTATTGCCAAATAGTGTATCGGCCCAAAGGTATGAAACAGCATTTACATTTTCATTGTCAGTATCTCTAGAGACCATAAAATTTTGGAAGTTTACCCCAGTTGCAACTTCCTTCAAACCATAAAAACTGTAAAGATCATTACTATCCAAATCAAGCTTAGAATTGACCAGATTACCTATCTGTGCGCCCATTCCTCTAACTTCAGAAAGTAATTCGGCCCTAAAAGAATCGAGTCTGAGTCCAAGGGAGTTACTCTTATCGGGACTAAGCTTTTCGTCAATTTCTCTTACCAACCTTACGGCAATCTGATCTAACCCTTGAAAAAGCTCTGCCTTCAATTGACTAGCTCTAATGTCTACTTCATCTAAAACTCTTCTCTGCTCTTCTCTTTGGTTCCCTAAGGCACCTCTACTGGTTATGAAGATATAAACTATCAAAAATGAAAGGGTTGTAGCAATGATGTTTCCTGAGATCCCCTGAATAAACTCTTTTAGTCCAGCGTTTTGTATGCTTGCCTCAACGAGGAAGAAAACTGTTGCCAGAAATGCCGTTACAAGGGCCGCAAAAAGAGCCGCAATATAGGCGGTTTTATCAGTATTGCGGTTGTTATTCATTGCTACTTCTCTAGTGTCAATGTTTGACTTTTAATATTTTGCGTGTCAAGCCTGAAGTTTGAGTAAAATATCCTTCTGGTTTCTGGTTAGGGATTAATACCCCTCCCATAAATTTGGGTCATGGCTCTGAGCCGATCGCCATACTCATCCGTCAACGCCTCCTGCCGAAACCGCCAAGCCCAGTTGCCTTCGGCCTGACCGGGTATATTCATGCGGGCATCACTGCCTAAGCCAAATACATCTTGTAATTGGATAATGGCAATATCAGCGATAGCACTCAGCGCCAGTCGAATCATATCCCAGTGAATACCGTGGGGGCCGGTGCACCCTAAATATTGGTGAAACCGATCTCTTTCGTAATCCGCCGCTTTTTCGTACCAGCCCAGAGTAGTGTCGTTATCGTGGGTGCCAGTATAGACAACAAAGTTGCGATCAAAATTAAAGGGCAAATGAAAATTATTGCTGTCAAACATAAAGGCAAACTGGAGAATTTTCATCCCTGGAAACTGAAAATGATCTCGCAAATCAAGCACCGGTTGATCGATATCTCCCAGGTCTTCGGCCAGGATGGGTAGGCTGCCTAACTCGCGGGCTACCGTCTCAAAAAACTTATAACCTGGAGCTTTTACCCAGGTGCCGTTAACCGCCGTTTCTTCGCCAGCGGGGACTGACCAAAACGACTCAAACCCACGAAAATGATCTAGACGTACCAAATCTACATGGGCCAGTGTCTCCTTTAGCCGCCGCACCCACCAGGCAAAATGTGTCGATTCCAGGTATTCCCAGTCGTACACTGGGTTGCCCCAGAGTTGACCTGTATCTGAGAAGTAGTCCGGCGGTACACCGGCCATTTCTGCTGGTAGCCCGGTCTCCGCATCAAGCTTGAACACCTCTGGGTGCGCCCACACATCAGCACTGTTATGGGCGACATAGATGGGAAGATCGCCAATAATGCGAATTTTCTGGGCATTAGCGTAGCTTTTCAGTTCCCCCCACTGGCGGTAAAACACAAATTGAAGCAGCTTATGGAAAGCAATTTCCTCTGCCAGTTTACGGCGGGCCTGATCTAAGGCTTCGGGTTTGCGATCGCGCAATTCCAATGGCCAGCTAGTCCAAACAGGGTTTTCCTGGGTTTCTAGCAGGGCGGTGAATAGGGCATAGTCATCTAGCCAGTCAGCTTTGCCCCGGCAAAAGCCGTCAAATTCTTTACGTTGGATGTCGCTCGCCTGGGATTGGAAGTTTTGGGCGGCTTTACGGAGCAATTGCATTTTCCAAGGAATGACCCGATCAAAATCAACCGCATCGAGGGGGAAATCGGGTATCTCCCGCAGGTCATTGTCACTCAGCCAGCCATACTCCTTCAGGAGATCGGGGCTGATCAGTAGGGGGTTGCCCGCCATGGTGGAAAAGCTCATGTAAGGCGAATTGCCAAACCCGGTAGGGCCAAGGGGCAACAGTTGCCAGAGTTGTTGGCCGCCTCGAGCTAAAAAATCTACAAATTGGTAGGCTTCTAGGCCTAGATCCCCAATCCCGTGGCGATTGGGTAGGCTAGTAGGGTGCAAAAGAATGCCGCTAGCACGGGAAAAAGGCATAGGATGGCCTGTAGAGTACTTCTGAAAGAAATCACTCAAATTTTAATCCGGATCTTACAGAGAACCTGAGTTCCTTAATAGGAATTTAGTTCCTGAAGGAATAAGCTACAGCTATTTGAATAATGATGCCGAGCCTTCTGTACATGGGGCTATTCTTGCCAGTATTGTGTCAGAGATCGGCTAAAAGGTGTTTTTGAGTCCCTGTGAGGCCTACTTTGCTCAGTGACAACCTATCGTAACCCTGCCCCTACCGTCGATTTAATCATCGAACTGCTCCACCATCCTCACCGCCCCATTGTGCTGATCGAGCGCCTTAACCCACCCCTGGGCTGGGCTTTACCCGGTGGCTTTGTAGACTATGGCGAATCGGTAGAAGCCGCCGCCCGCCGTGAAGCCTTGGAAGAAACCAATCTCAAGGTCACCCTGATTGAGCAACTAGCGGTTTACTCCGACCCCCAGCGCGACCCCCGCCAGCACACCCTCAGCATCGTATTTCTGGCCACGGCCAGTACTGACCCCATCGCGGCAGACGATGCTAAAACGGCAGCCATTGTCCACCCATGGGACGTTCCCCCCAACCTTTGCTTTGATCACGATCTCATTTTGCGCGATTATTGGCAGTATCGATTTTACGGTCAGCGTCCCCGCTTTGGAGCCGACGTCTAAACCGTGATTTCTAAACTGTAATAACGTCCTGAAAGTAACGTCCGACCAAGCACTCCAGCTTCTCACCCCCCATCACTCACCCCCCATGCAGCGCACCATCATCACCACCCCCCATGCTCCCGCCCTGTCGGCCCCTACAATCAGGCTGTTGCGGTTACCGGCCAAATGATCTTGTGGCGGGTCAAATTGCCCTTGACCCGGCCACCGGAGAACTGGTGGGCCAGGGGGATATCGCCGCTCAGACCGAGCAGGTGATCGCCAACCTGGCGGCCATTCTGACGGCGGCAGGGGCTAGCCTGAATAACGTGGTCAAAACCTCGGTTTTTCTTAAAGACATGAACGACTTTGGCCCCATGAACGAAGTTTACGCCAAGTATTTTGGCGGGGAGGCGGCCCCAGCCCGCGCCTGTGTCGAAGTCTCTCGCCTGCCCAAGGATGTGGCGGTAGAAATTGACTGCATTGCCGCCCTATAACCGGCATGAGACCAATCCAAAACGTTAAGAACCGTCGCAGATCCCTTCTCAAGGGGAATCGGCTGTAGAACAATAGGGAACGTACTTAACGATTCTCAATCTCCAGGCGGGTAAAGCTTCCGTCTGAGTGAAGCAGCATTATGGCGTACTACTGGTTCAAGGCATTTCATATTGTTGGTGTGGTGGTCTGGTTTGCTGGGCTGTTTTATCTAGTTCGCCTGTTTATCTACACGTGGAAGCCGAGGCTGAACCAGAACCGGCCCAGGGCATCCTCAAAAGCCAGTACGAAATTATGGAGCGGCGGCTCTACAACATCATCACCACACCAGGCATGGTGGTGACGGTAGCCATGGCGATTGGGCTCCTAGTGCTAATGCCTGAATATCTAAAAGATGGATGGATGCATGCCAAGCTAGGGCTGGTAGCGCTACTACTGGGCTACCATCACTACTGTGGTCGGCTGATGCGCCAGCTGCAACGGGGTGAGTGCCGCTGGTCGAGTCGGCAGCTTCGTGCCCTCAATGAAGCCCCGACCCTGCTGCTGGTGGTCATTGTGATGTTGGTGATCTTTAAAGACAGCTTCCCAACTGGGGCCACAACCTGGCTAGTGGCTGGGTTGGTTGTGTTGATGGCGGCCACAATTCAGCTCTACGCTCGCAAGCGCCGTCTCGACCGCGAACAAGCCCTCGCCGCAGCCGCAGCCACCTCAGAACCGCAGGTTTTACAAAGTCCCTAATTTTACGTCACTGATTTTACGTCACTAATTTTACAAAATCCCTAAGCTGGTCTAGATTGAGGATTCTCCCTTTCCACAATCCCCATGCCTGCCTCGCTGCCCCCCACCTCCCGTCAGCCTCGATGGTTCTCCTGGGTGATTCCCCAAGCCCTTATCCCCTATCTCTTCCTGTTGCCAGCCTTAGCTGCGCTAACAATTTCAGTCTTTTGGCCGGCTCTACAGGCGTTTTACTTTAGTTTTACCAGCTTCGGGGTAGACCTAACGGCACCGCCTACCTGGATCGGTCTGGAGAATATGCGCCGGTTGATGGTGGATCCTGTCTTCTGGCAAACCGTACGCAATAGTCTGGTCTATCTGTTGGGGGTAGTACCGGTTTTGACCTTTGCACCCCTGCTGCTGGCGATTTTGGTCAACCGATCGCTGCGTGGCATGTATTGGCTGCGAGCGGCTTACTACTCACCGGTGGTGGTTTCGATGGTGGTGGCTGGCATTGCCTGGCGCTGGCTCTATGCCGAAAATGGCCTGTTTAATCAAGCACTACGGGCCACTGGGTTAACGGAATCAGGCATTCCCTGGCTAACCAGTCCAACCCTGGCGTTGTGGAGCGTCATGGTTGTGACGATTTGGAAAGGGATGGGATATTACATGGTGATTTATCTAGCTGGTTTGCAAGGCATTCCCCAGGATCTCTACGAAGCAGCGGCTATTGATGGTGCTGATGGCTGGCGACGACACTGGGACATTTACCCTGCCCTTGATGCGCCCCCTACCTGTTGCTGGTGACCATCATTTCTGCCATTGCTGCCACCAAGGTGTTTGAAGAAGTC
>JAAUUR010000496.1 GCA_012031045.1 Leptolyngbyaceae cyanobacterium SM2_5_2 | reverse complement strand
CGCTGGCCAAAGGTAACGTTGTAGTCGGGCAGAAACACAACCTTGAGGCGACCGCCGATGGTGCTGTCGTTGTTGACCACATCCCCCCACGGCGGTGATGAATTTAATCATCAGCTTGGCCATGTGGTAGCCGGGGGCGGCCTTACCGCCAAAAATAAAGGTGCGGGGGGTGATATCCAGGTGGGGATTTTGCTTTAGCCGCTCGTAGAGGGTGATGATGTTCAGCACCCCCAGGTGCTGGCGCTTGTATTCGTGGATGCGCTTGACCTGGATGTCGAACAGAGAATTGGGGTCAACGGTGATGCCGGTCGCGGGCATGGATGTGGGTGGCCAGGTTTTGCTTAATGCCGTGCTTGATCTGCCGCCAGTACTGCCGGAAGCCCGGATCCTCGGCGTAGCCCTCTAGCTGGCGCAGCTCATCCAGGTTGTAGAGCCAGCCATCGCCGATTTTTTCGGTGTAGAGGGCGGCCAGGCAGGGGTTACTGAGGGCAATCCAGCGGCGGGGGGTGACGCCGTTGGTAACGTTGCGAATTTTGCCCGGCCACAGGTCGTTAAAGTCTTTAAGGATGGTTTGCTTCACCAGTTCGCTGTGCAGGGCGGCGACCCCGTTGATGGCGTAGCTGCCGACGCTAGCCAGGTTGGCCATGCGCACGTAGCGCTCCCCTGCTTCGTCAATCAGCGATAGGCTGGCCAGCTTGGCCGGATCGTTCAGGTACTGCACCCGCACCTGATCCATAAACCGCTGGTTGATTTCAAAAATAATTTCCAGGTGCCGGGGCAGCAGCCCGCCAAATAGCGAAATGGGCCATTTTCCAGGGCTTCGGGCAGCAGGGTGTGGTTGGTGTAGGCAAAGGTATTTTGGGTAATGGCCCAGGCGGCATCCCAGTCCATGCCGTGGTCATCCACCAGCAGGCGCATTAGCTCGGCCACCCCCACCGCCGGGTGGGTATCGTTGAGCTGGGCGGTAAACTTTTCGTGGAAGCTGTCTAGCTTGCGGCCCGAGGCCAGATGAATGCGAATCATATCCTGCAAGGCGCAGGAGACGAAGAAGAACTGCTGCTCCAGGCGTAGCTGCTTACCCTCGATTTGCTCGTCGTTGGGGTATAACACCTTGGAAATATTTTCCGAAGTGATTTTGCTATCCACCGCCCCGTAGTAGTTGCCCACGTTAAAGGACTGAAAATCAAAGGATTCTACGGCCTCGGCCTTCCACAGCCGCAGGGTGTTAACGGTGTTGACCCGATAGCCCGGAATTGGCGTGTCATAGGGCACCCCCTTGACCTGCTGGGCCGGTACCCAGCGTTTGCGGAAGCCGGCCATCGGAGTCGGTATAGCTCTCGGTGTGGCCGCCGTAGCCCACCGTAACCGAAGCTTCGGGTCGGGCAATTTCCCAGGGGTTGCCAAAGCGCAGCCACTTGTCGGTAATTTCGACCTGCCAGCCGTCTTTAATGTCCTGGTCAAAAATGCCGAACTCGTAGCGAATGCCGTAGCCAATGGCCGGAATTTGCAGGGTCGAGAGAGACTCCATGTAGCAGGCGGCCAAGCGACCCAGGCCGCCGTTGCCCAGGCCCGGTTCGTTCCTCCTGGGCCAATAGCTCGTTCAAGTCCAGCCCCGACTCTTGAATGGCAGCCCGAACCGGGTCGGTAATGCCCAGGTTCAGCAGGTTACGGCCCAGGTGTGGCCCCAGCAAAAACTCCGCCGACAGATAGCACACCACCCGCACCTCGGGCTTCAGGTAGGTGCGGGTCGAGCTCAGCCAGCGCTGCATCATGCGATCGCGCACCGTATAGGCCAGGGCCAGGTAAAAGTCATTCCGGCTGGCCACCTCGGCCCATTTGCCCTGGATGTAAAACAGGTTGTCGGCCAGGGCCCGGCGCAGGGTTTCCACGCTGAGGCCGGTGCGGTCGTCTTCAATCTGTAGGCTGGGGTTGGGGCGATCCATGAAGGCGGTCATGAAGAAGTCTCCTAAATAGGGGCAAAACGGGCGAGTGTCCTAATGGGGTGCCTCATTTTTGCCACTATAAAAGGGCTAGGTTATGAAAGGGTTTAGGTCAGAAGGGTATCCATGTAAGCCAGGACAATACAAGCCGAACTTTAAGGCAGTACATCCTCAACGGCCACCCGCCCATCAACAGCGGCTAACGGTGCAACCGTCTGCCCAGGCGGAAAGGTTAATACCTCACCGTAGCACCAGCCATAGGTCGCTTCGTCATCCGCCACGGGCTGTCGAGAAACCTCTACCTGGCGCTGGGCCAGGTTCACAATCCAGTAGTCAGCGATGCCCGCCTTGGCGTACAGGCTGCCCTTCACGGTGCGATCGTAGCTGACTGAGGTATCGGCCACCTCCACCAGCAACGCCGCTGTGGTGGGGTGGGCCTCGGCATAGTCGCGAATGGTGCCCGGCACCACGGCCACATCCGGCTCGGGTTCAGAAATGTCGCTGATCACCAAAGGCTTTTGCTGGCGAATGTAATAGCCAGAGTCAAACACCGCTTTGAGGGCTGCATCCACCAGGTCAACGGCGGCGGCGTGGGGGCTTCCCATGGCAGCCATATCCATCACCTGTCCTTCGACTAACTCGACCCGCCGCCCCTCAAAAAAGCCCAGATTGGCCAGACGGTGGTACTCATCGCGAGTCCACACATGCACCTGGGGTTGCGTAATAGATACCATGCCCAGCGGCCTCCTTGGCAGTTTGGCAGTATAGGGCTGACCCAGAAGCCATGCCCTCAAAAGGTCTGATCAAATTCTACCTAAGCGGATGTTTGAAAAGCCAAAGAGCGTCTCAAATGACACCTACGGGCGGGATGCCTTAGACTGCCGCATTGAGTTCTCCAAGGTCAATACGTTCTCATACTGGGCCTGCCATGGGTTTTCTGCACCACTAAGCGTCTAATCAACCCCTCAAGCAGCATAGGCGCGAATCTCAATCTCAGCGCCACTGGCAATAGCAGCTTCTGCCCGTTCCAGCAGTTTCCCGGTTACCTCATCACTGAGGTAGTATTCGCCGCAATTATCACAGACCTCCGCAGGCACCCGCTTAAAGACGACAATTGCCCCTTCTCGTTCTAAGGTGACCGTGACTAGACCAGCTTGAGTGGTGCCTTGTTTACAAATTACACAGTTCATACAGTTTTCCGAGTTTTGAAGTCAGCTTGCCATAAGTCCTGATTTGGTTCATAGGCAGTTACAACAAATATCGTTTGCGTCGTTGCATCCTTGGCTACCACAGCATGAATCGGGCGCTGACTGACTATG
>JAAUUR010000495.1 GCA_012031045.1 Leptolyngbyaceae cyanobacterium SM2_5_2 | reverse complement strand
CAGAGGCTCTTAAACCAGAACCCTGGGATCCAGGTCGGCCCGTTAGTCAATCAGCAGTATTTTGGTCATAATCACCATCCACTGGTGGGGGTTGACTCCTACCATCACCTTCCCCAGATTGTACGGGCATGGGTTCGCTCCAGTCGTTGGGGTTGGCATAGCCCAGCAGATGGAGGATTTTGATGGTGCGGTCAAGGCCCGCCAGGCTGCCATAGAGTAGATGGCGAATTCGCTCTTGCCTTGGGGATCCGCCCTAAGCTCAATTTGTCCCCTTGTTCAACCTATGTGGGTAACTGTATTTCTTCGTAAATCGCTTCGATGGGGCAAGGGCAACTGATGCTTTTAATGGGATAACGTCCCCAGCCTGGTAAGGATAGTAAAGCCACATGCGCCCTTCGCCCCGGCGATAAACCTCGACATAGACCTGAGTTGAGCTGACCAGCATGTATTCTTGCAAACTGGGTAGAGTGCAATATTCCTGAAATTTTTCACCCCGGTCAATCGCTTCGGTGCCAGGGGAGAGCGCTTCGATGATCAGCTTGGGGTACTGAAGCGCGTTGAGGGCAGTTTTGTCATGCTCGTCGCAGCTGATCACCAGGTCAGGGTAACGGTAAATGGACGGGGCAACGTTAACTTTGGCATCGGCAATATTGATGCGGCAACCCTGGGCACGCACCTGGGATCTCAGGATGGTAAGCAGGTTAATCGCAATGTCATTATGGGGCAGGGTGCCGCCGGTCATGGCCCTGACCTGACCGTTGACATACTCGTAGCGAGGTTCCTGGCGCGGTTCCCATTCCAAATAAGCTTCGACGGTCATCTCTGGGGGGTGGGGCGTGGCGATCATAGCGGTGTTCTCTGCCGGATATATCTATTATGGGACAGGGCACCGCCCACCTTTACCTTTCGCTGTTATCACCTGATTGGGAATGCTGCAAATTCCCTCCAAAAAAGAACGTGTCCAGCCTGTTACGACTAAACACGTCTCGATAACGTTACTAACCTCGTTAGGCGACGTTGGCGGTGCGGCGAGTGCGCTTTTGGCGTTCCGATTTGCGGCGGCCTCCGGCCATCTCATATTCAGAGCTGTCTTTGCCGTAGCGGACGCCAAAGCCCGAAAGCATATGGTCAGAAAAATCCATCAGCTGACGCTCTGCCGACAACATTTCGTTGTAGGCTCCGTCTACCATCGACAGCATACGATTGTAGGCCATCAGCTTTTCGTGCATAGTCTGAATGTGCGCTTCGTAGGCTTCCATGGTGTAGCCGTTACCAAAATCGACCGCCATGGTGACGGATTGCATACCGGCGATGCGGCGCTGTGCTTTTTCAAGCGCTTCAGAGCTTCTTTTTTTACGGGCCATTGGGGTATCTCCACAATTGAAACGGTAGAACCGAGTCTTGCAGAAGCGGGGGAATGGAATAAGCAGTCTCAAGTAGTTTTTGTTAGCCATAAACCCTTGAGGGCTTGCCGTTTCCAGATGCAGCCCTGGATTTGCGCGGCTCAGTTATCGACTACTTTAGGCAGCAGAAATGGGCGATTGCTTGAGTGGTCGTTCGGAACTGGTGATGTTGCAGATTATCTGGCTCTGTCGCTACAACTACGGAAACTAGGGCTGAGATTTGGGCGATAGTGACTAAGGCCTTGGCATTAGTTGAAAATGGGTAGGCAACATGGATTATGGCTTATGCGTTAGTCCCTATGGCTTAAGCAATGCTAATTGCTGAGGCCTAAAATCTGCGGCTTGTACGGAGGTTAGGGCGGATATTTTGGGCGATCGCCCAAAATATCTGATCAACCATAGGCATAGCTTAAGCATTAGTCTGTATCGCCTAAGCGTTAGTTATAATACGCTTGCTTTTTTCTCACTTACCCAACCGTATCCCACTTATGCTGTAGGTAAGTCCACCCTTGCCCTTCTCTCTCTGCCATGACGGCTTTCACCATTGACTTCAGCTCTATTGCCCGCATCGACGATAACCAGTTCGAGCGACTTTGCGCGGCTAATCCTGACGTCAAGTTTGAGCGCACCCCCATTGGAGAACTCGTGATTATGTCGCCGACTGGCGGAGAGACGGGCATGACTAATGCCACGCTGATTGCTCGCTTTGTGATCTGGAACGAAAAAGCTGACCAGGGTAAGGTCTTTGACTCGTCTACCTGCTTCAAGCTGCCCAAGGGTGGTGACCGCTCTCCCGATGTGGCCTGGGTCGAAAATTCTCGTTGGCAAGCGCTAACGCCGGAGCAACGGCGCAAGTTTCCCCCCATGTGTCCCGATTTTGCCTGGAGCTGCTGTCGCCCAGCGATGATATCAATACTGTGCGGGCCAAAATGCAGGAATACCTCGACAGCGGGCTGCGCCTAGGCTGGTTGATCAATCCCCAATTGCGGCAGGTGGAAATTTACCGCCCTCAAACAGCCCCAGAGGTGCTGCGATCGCCCGCTTCTCTGTCGGGTGAGTCGGTGTTGTCGGGGTTTGTGCTGCAATTGGACTGGCTGTGGCGATTGGGCCTGTAAGCGGTTCGCATTTCAATTTTTGAAGAAGAGCGGGCACTGTGCTATTTGAAATCGCGTCACTCGGTTGTTTACCTAATCATCTATGGTGGTAGCTGTAGACGCTGCTATTGGAGAGGGCCGTTAAAATATAGGTACAGATGGCACCTAGGTCGGTAGTATGAGCCCAGTTCTACAGCGCATGATGAGTGATTTGAGATTGCCTAGCTTAAAAGAGCAATGGCAGCTACTGAGTCATTTAGTCAGTCAGCTTCGTTCTGAGGTTGCGGAAGTTGACCAAAAGCAGTTTAAGACATCATCCGACGAGAACACCGCCGATGCCAATGCGATACTGCAAGCCACCCAGGGATGTTGGGGAAACGTGAGTATTGAAGAGATTGATGCCAGTCTCAACCACCAACGGCAGCTTGATTGGGGACATTAGGGTGCCGATCAATGAAGCTGCTCTTCGATACAGATATTGTCATTTACCACTTTAACAAGCAGCTATCAGCTTTTATCTTTGTAGACCTCTCTACGGTGTTTGTGTTTGCACTGTAGAATTTTTAACCTTGAGTTCTTCGTCAAGAATTTCGTATCTAATTCGATAGTCTCCAGCTCTGAGTCGATATTGATGGTCATAGCCTTTTAGCTTTAGAGCTCCAGGCGGACGTGGCTCTAATTTGAGGGCTAAAATCTTTTCCTGAACCTTGAGTCTAATTGAAGCTGGAAGTTTAACAATCTGTTTCTGTACTGACTTAGAAACAACTACCGAGTAAGGCATGGTGTTTACCTTGCTC
>JAAUUR010000494.1 GCA_012031045.1 Leptolyngbyaceae cyanobacterium SM2_5_2 | reverse complement strand
TCATGCAGGTGGCACAGCACCCGCCGATAGCTGCTGTCTAGCTCATGGAGCTGGCGGCGATCGCACCAAGAGTGCCCCGGTTCTAGCCGCTGTTTCACCACCTGAAACCGATGCCCATCCAGAGTGAAGTAGCCTAGCAGTTCCTCCCCAAAGGCCTCCAGGGCAAAGGCTGGAGCCGCCAACTGAGTCGGCTCGAAGGCCACAAAGTTGTTCAGCTGCTGCTCCAGCAAATCATTCAAGTTCTGTTGGTTAGAGCGCATTACCAGTTGCACCTTGGGGTTAAGAACCCGTGCCGTGAGGGCAGCCTCCAGGTTAATGCGCTCATTTTGGGTGACCAGCAACACCGCCCGGCACTGGCGAATTCCAGCCTGCTCCAGCACATCGCTTAAGCGGCAATCCCCAATCACTAGGTGATCGATCATTTCCTGGACGTGGGGTACCTCCCACTGGTCAGGCATAACCTGATTCACAGCATAGACCGGCACACCAAAGGTTTTGAGGTTAGCCACACAGTGTTGGCCCAGGCTACCTAATCCACAGACCAAAAAGCCATCATTAACTGGTTGAGACAACCCGGCTTGCAACCCAGTTTCTAACATTGTTAAAAAACCTATGGTTAACGCTTAGAGATTTAGATCAGGATAATCGCGCTATCGACACGTAGAAGCCAAGAGAATTGAGGTATAAAGTCAGTCTAGTCTAGGCTTTCTGGCTCAACCCCAAGTTCTCTTAGCTTAGTAGCCAGTTTTTGCACTTCGGCCTGGGCTTGTTCGGCCTGGCGTTGGGCTTGCTCAGTAGCCGCCTGGGCTTGTTCGGCTTGGCGTTGGGCTTGCTCAATGGCAGTCTGGCTCTCTAGGGCAAATTCTTCAGGGGTAAGTACTAACGCTCCATCGAACCAGAAATACCGAAGTTGGTTATTGTAAATACCTAAATACATATTGAGCTGAGCGCTCCAGCGCAGCCCCTGAGCATTGAATTCGATAGGCTGGTACGTTCCTTCAGTTAGGGCAAACCCTTCAAACTCTAGCGTGTCGGGGCTAAACCAAAAATATTCTGGGGGTGCGAAAGATGTCCTGATAGAGCTGTTTTTTTAAGTTTCTGTCGTTCTTCGCCGTAGACTCTGACAACAATTCAATCACCACATTAGGATACCGCCCCTCTTCTGCCCAGACAGTCCAACTTTTACGGGGCCGCTTTTCAGTATTAAGCACTACAAAAAAATCTGGGCCTCGAAAGTCTTTAGTTTTAATCTGCTCGGCACTGTAGTAAATCGTTAAATTGCCGGCTGCAAAATAATCCGTGCGGTCGCGCCATACCCAATCTAGGCACTTAAGCAGTAACAGCAGTTGGTGTAGGTGAAGAGAGCTTTCCAATTCGGGTTCGTCGCTTTCAAGGTCACAAGGGGGCAGCGGAACCGTAGGTGATTCAGGAATTTGAAGGTTAGGGTCATTCGCCAGAACCATACTCACCCTCAGAAGTGATGATTAATTTTAGCAATTTGCCCAACCTAGGGGCCAGGTGGCACGAACGCTAGAGTTAAACAGTTGGTTAGCCTACCTAAGGCTAGGTTCAAATATGTCAAATTCGTAACCATGTAGCTGCATTTATTCCGACTGTTCCACTTGTTCAGGCACCCCAATTAGATTGAGGCGCTCCATCAGCCAAACAACGCCAACCGCCGTTAGCACTCCAATCAAAAGGCCAATGCCCAGGAGGATGAAAAACGCGCGGTTAATATCTCGCCGCACAGCAGAAGGCACAGTTTCAACTGGGTCAGGGCTGGCCGAGGGAGGGCGCGGCAGTTTGGCGGCTAGCTGATCAGAGGCATTCAGATTTTGGTCGGGCGTAGACCTGCTGGTAGAGCCGTTGGTGTGGTTAGCTCCACTCGATTGGTCAGAAGAGAAATGGCTCATGGGCTACTCATTTCGGTGGACACTTAGATAATCTCGCCCGGAGACAGCATCCATCGCCCCCAGTACAGCTTGCTGGGCCGCCAGGATGTCTCTCTCTTCGCCACCCAGATATAACCGCCCAAAGCTGCCAACAGAGCTAATTTGCAGGATGTTGATCAGAGCTGCTTTCTCCGCTTCATTGGCAGCCAGGGAGGCATAGGCGGCGGGCTCAACCTCAAACACGTAGAGCGTTTGCCCAGCCAGAATCATGTTGCCCCGGCGATTTCGGTTAATTAGCTGGACATGGTGCGGATCCAGATTGCGAATTACCTGGCTAGAAATCACGCGGGGTTTCAGTCGATCGCGATAGCTAACGCCCAAGGCATCGAGCATGGCCTTTCCTGAAGCCTGTACTTCTCCCTGTTTGTTAGCGTGGACTTCCAGCAGACCGTAAAGTCGTTCGACGATGAGGGTGCCACAACGCACCACAGCGGCTTTGAGGCCAATGTCCAAAATCCGATTAATTTCAATGCCAGGGGAAATTTCGATCCACAGGGAAGCATCTCCCGGCAATGGCAAAAACCCCAGCGCTACAGTGCCCATGTAGGCGGCATGCTGGGGTTGGAGACTGTCAATATATACGTAACTGCGAAGATCGACGCCCAAAAGCCTCTGTCCTGATTTCCTCTGCTGGTAGTTAGAGTATAACCGGCAGCCGGGGCTAAAACTTGGAACTAAAGCCTACAGAGGTGTCGCCCATGGTGTTGTAAACGGTCAGACCCATCGGCAGTTCTAAATTACCCTCATCGTCCAAGATGTCATCCAGAAAGGGTAAAGGCAGCACATCCACAATAGACGGGTCGGGCTGGTCGGCCTGGTTCAGGCGGTGGTTGATTTGGTTGGCCAGTTCAGCTAGGTCAGCATCATTAGGTGAGTCTGCGGCCAGAGCCTCAACCATAGAGGCTGATTGAATCGGCTGTAGCGTTGCGGGGGGGTTAGCAAACGCCGGTAGGGTAGCGCCACTGAGACCAGTCAGTAGCACCATAGGAAACCAGTGGAAGTAACGCATAGCTAGAGTGTGTGAGAACAACGACTGCGACCACCAGGAACTTTAATGGCAAAATCTGCCAGATTGACCAGCACTTTTACTGGTTATAGCCCACAGGTTTTACCTGTCCAAACAAACTTATTATGAGTTTACCTAGACCCTGGGCCTTAAGAAGCTGGACTTTAGTTTAAGGGTTTAGGTTTCCAACTATACCGCCCCAGAGACATAAGTTAGACTTTCCCCAAGGTATGACATCCCGATATTTGCGGCAGCGGGTAGTGGGACAGAACCCTAACTCCTAACTCCTGCCTTCTAACTCCTGAACTAAAACACAACCTCCCGTTTCAGCCGCCTGGG